>JAUIEW010000217.1 GCA_030429365.1 Phycisphaerae bacterium | reverse complement strand
GTTCGATCCCGATCCAGTGACGCCCGATCCGATCAACACAAATGGCGAGGACCCCGATGATCCGGCCCCGATTGAAGTGCCCGAAGAACCCGCGGCCCGCGAACTACTGGTCGGCGCCTGGGCGTTCGATTCTGGATATCCATTCGATGGGTACAACCAGGATTTTGAATTGGAGTACGTCGAATTCTACGAAGACGGAAGCGCCATGTTCTTCAGATACAACGCGGCGACGGGAACAAACGAATGCCAGACTGCCGTATATTCTCCGGGCGGCGTCGACGACGTGACCATCGGTGTGGGCAACGCCTCTGCAAAGGCATACAAGTTCGAGATCGACGATGAAGATACCCTGTACATCACGAATGGTGATCTGGAGACGTCCGTGTTTACCAGAGTGGAGGCAATCCCGTTTGAAGCAACCTGCCCCGCACTGCTTGTGCATGATCGCTTTGAACTTGATTTCAAGCTCGATAGTCCGGCCGAACTCGGATTTGACGGGCAGAATCTCTGGGTGACCCGGCGCGAATCGGAATATCTCCAATACCCCATTGACGTCACCACGGGTGATGTCGGTGAACCGGTGGACTTCGGAAACGCGCGACGACTGACTTTTGTTCAGGACGACGACATCTGGAGCACCTGCGGATGCGGAAACGACAGTTACCTAAGTCGATACAGCTCGAACCCACCGGCCAAGGTGGATGAATTTGACGCGTCAACGCTCGGATTTGACATCAACATCGAAGCCGCGACGATCGATGCAGATGGCGAATACATACTTCTGCATGGCAGCGAAAACACGCCCGCAAACGCCCAGTTTGTCGCCGTGGATGTTGACACAAAAGTGGCGACGGGGATGGGCGCGTTCAAAGTGCACCTGAAGTCAATGACGCTTTATTCAGGGTATGTTTTCGCAATTCACGGAGACTACTTGCTCGTCATCGATGTCGAGCAGTTGGAGACTATCGCAACCTTTCGGTTGCCGGATCCTGATGTCACGTGGAAGGGCATCGAGAAAGCGGGCGACGACCTCTGGATTGCGGGAAATTACCGCGAAGTCGATCAATCGGTGCTGATGAAGGTTTCGACGCCGCAGGCATTTGCATTGCCGGGTCAGTTAGGCGGCGTTTCTGATCCGGTGCTTAATCCATAAACCCAACCCCTAAAAAGTGTACTTCCACATCGAACGCGCCCGTGATCGACATGGTCACGGGCGCGTTTCTTTTGATTTCTTGAATCATGATTGCGGCTAGCGACGTCGCCGAATGACGAGCCCTCCAACGGCGAGCAGGAGTCCTGCCGACGGTTCAGGAACGACGAGATACTCGAGATGAAAATGAAACGGTTCAAGAAATCCGCCGGGACCAGGCAGGCCAGCCGGCACACCGAGTCCGTCGTCTTCGGAGTGTCGGAACATTTCGTATGGGAATGTCAGACTCACGCTGACCACGTCCGGCTGAGGCTGCCAAAACGATGGGGCGATATCACCGATGACATAGTTGGGTTCTGGATTCTCGCGAAACACGTTTTGATTTTGGAATTCCGCGACGTCGCGAAGGTTTGCCACGGTGTGATGATTGTTCGGATTCACGTAGGAGCGCGGCAGGTTTTCCCCATTGAGTCCGAGCGAATCGACTTGATCAATATCCCAAAGGATGTGCAGCAGCGCGGTGTCTTCCTGAATTTGTACCGGTCGATCGAATTGAACGTTTTCGATGGCAATCGTGATGTCACTTCCCGGCGTCATGTCTTGAAAGAAGTCAGCCGCGATGTTGAATCCACTGCTGCCAAACTTATAGAAACCGTGTCGCATCAGCGTTTCGTCGGCTCCTTGCGCAGAAGCGGGGCGACGACCGAGTGCGTTGTGCGCACTGAATGCGCCTACGTTGGGGGCGCCGGTTAGGTGAGCGACGTCGCCGGGACCGGTGCCGTCGTGCGTGCGCAATCCCGAAAACATCACGTTTCCGGCAGTCGTGGTGTACGAAATCGACATCGTGCTGCTGCCGATCGGTTGCGGTTGACTTGTTGGGCCTGCCTGGACCGTTGGCGCAAACGCACCTGCAAAAACCAAACCTGTCAATGCGACGATGAACCGGTTCCGTTGATTGGGGTGGGACATTCTCTCTCCTCTCCACTGTGCGGCGATGTCAGCCAGCCGCAATCGATTTCTCTCTCTGGCCCGATTGTAGTCATCCGGCGTCGGGCATTACAAGCCAGACCACAGCAGGGTCCGAAAAGCACTTTGCTGAGGGCCTTTGTGGTCGCTGCGACGGTTTTAAGTTGCGCGGAAAATCAATTAGCGATCGGCAACGACGCCTGAAAGAACTCAAAGTCACCGAGATCAACGACGTTGTCGTCATTGAAATCCATCCACTCGCAACCCGTTGGCAATGAGCCCCGTTCCTCTTCTTCCGAGGCGATCGTCCAGCAACTTTGCATCCACTGATAATCCTCAAGGTCAATCGTCTGGTCGGCTGTGTAGTCGCCTTTCAGGTAGGGATATGCATCAGGGCCAGCCGCCGACATCGTAAACAACTGCGCATCCGCCAGATCCACATCACCATCTTCATTCATATCGAAAACCAGACACGAAGCGTCGCCGCCGTTGGCCACAATATCGAAACCATCTCCGCCAAAGCACTGCTGCAACGCTTGCATGTCTTTCAGGTCGCCATGCCGGTCGCCATCGAAATCACCTTTGGTGGGAAGCGGTATTTCGTCGGGTTGATAGATCACGTCAGGCGGGGTGACCGTCATAGCGCCAAAGCGCGGATCACTCATCGCAGTACCAGCTGGCCAAGGCAGCCCGCCCGGGTGCCAACTGTACAATTCAACACCGGCCAACTCGTTGTTCGCCGCGTTGGTTGGATCGTATTGCTGGAGATACGTGATTTGGATTGGAAACAAGCCGAGGCCCAGAAGTACTGCGTTTTCAGTCATAAACGGCGAGCCGACGAACGCCGAATTCTGCACACGATAGATCGAAGTCGTTCCGATGCGCGTGCGATATCCACCGTGCGCCTGCGTCGCAAAGTCGATGAGCAGCGGCTGGCCATACTCTTCGAAGGAACTGTCGCGAATTTGTACGTTGAGGAGACCATTAAATCGAATCACAAAGTTGCCAAAAGGTTCATTGAGTTTGCTAGGGTCGGAAACGTCTGAGACATAGTCATCCAGAAAATCGCCAATCGTTGCGAAACTGGTATCGAGCGCGCCGTCCGAGGGGCCGGCAGGAAAATCGATGTAAGTGGTTTTGAACGTGAAGTCGGGCGTTCGATCAGCGATGTAGATCTCTGCATTTAGCAGCGTGATCGCCGACGCATCAGGAATATCAAGATAGACTTCCGCAAGCCAGCCGTGCCCTGGAACCTGGGGCGATGGACCGACGCGATCTCGCTGTTCAACGAAGAAGTGTCCCCGCACGTCGGCGGTGAGAAACGTCATCGCCGCGACGGCACACACCAGTGGGGCGCACCGCGCGAGCAGTTGTGTTGAACCTGGCATCAGTTTCATTGAAATAAGGGACTTCACTCGAATTGTTGATCTTACGAGTTGCAGGATCAGGTGGTCAAGCAGAACACAATTCAGACGCAATTCCAACATTCTCTTGATGATTGAAGCGCTCGCTGATTTGGTGCTATAATTGCGACTCTATGGCGGGCTGCCGGAATGGGGCGTGAAGTGGGTTGGCAGTTATCGCCACCAAACAGAAGGTCACATTCCGCGAGCGTCGATTGGGCGCTCGCTTGATCCATCAACTTCGATCAGAACGTTTAACCACAAAGGTCAACTTCATGATTCGTGCATACGCAAGTCGGAACCTGCCCACCATCATTGCCACATTTGTCTGCGGGCTGACATCGGTACAAGCGCTTGGTCAGTTTCAGAGTCTCAATGTAACGCAGCACGCGTGGCTCGACTTGGCCGACTTGACCGCCGGCGCTGGCTGCGACAGTTGGGGATACGTTTCGCAGTCTGGTCGCGAGTATGCACTGATGGGCGTGACGACCAAACTCATCGTGGTTGAGATTACCGACCCGGTGAATCCCGTGATCGTTGGATCGGTTGGCCATTCCACGAGCGACTGGTGCGACGTGAAGACCTACGGAGATTATGCATACGTCGTCAACGAGACGGGTGGCGGTGTTGACGTCATTGACCTAAGCGATGTGGACAACGGCAACGTCACGTTGGTTACCCGATTTACGACCAGCGGCGTATCCGACAGCCACAACGTTGCAATCAACACCGACAGTGGCTACCTGTATCTCGCTGGCGCCACCATCAACGGTGGCGCGCCAGTAGCCTTCGATTTGAACATCGACCCGGTCAACCCGCCGGAAGCTGGCCGATGGACCGGAACCGGTTCCGCTTATCATCACGACGCGCACATCGTCACTTACACGTCGGGCCCATACGCTGGCCGTGAGATTCTCTTCGGCTTCAGTGAGGGACGCGGAGTCGATATTGTCGACGTGACCGACAAGGGCAACATGTTCCTGATGTCGCGCACGTCGTATCCCGGAGTGGACTATTGTCATCAGGGCTGGACCACGCCAGACCGCAAATTCCTCTATGCCAACGACGAACTTGATGAAGGCGACCCCGGCGTGCCCACAACGCGCACGCTTATCTTTAACATTGAAGACCTTTCCAGTCCTCAATTTGTGGGGACGTTTACCTCTGGAGAGCAATCGCGCGACCACAATCTCTACATCGATGAATGCGTGATGTTCCAAGCCAACTATAGCTCGGGCTTGCGCATCGTGAACATCGCCAATCCGTTGGTCCCTGTTGAAGTCGGTTATTACGACACGCACCCGGAGAACAGCAGCGTCAATTTCGACGGTGCGTGGAGCAACTATCCTTACTTCCCGAGCGGAACCGTGATCGTCAGCGACATCGATCGCGGCTTGTTTATCCTGGATGTCAGCGACGCGCTCGCTGCCAGCGCGCTTCTGGGCTCGCTTGAGTTTGAATTCGCAACACCACTACCGCAGATGCTCAGCCCACTCAGTTCGCCTGAGGTTGCGATAAGTCTGACCGGTCGTTGCAACGGCGTCCATAAGCCCAACACCGGGATGTTACATTATGATCTGGGCGATGGAATTGTCACTGTGCCCATGACCTCGAATGGCCCCGATCAATACACCGCGTCGCTTCCGCCGGCGCTTTGCGGTCAGCAGATTTCGTATTACTTCAGCGCCGAAACAGAGGCTGGGCAGATCGTCACCAATCCTGGAGATGCGCCCAATTCCGTCTACACCGCCACGATTTTGGACTCGGAGAAAATCGTATTCGCCGATGATTTCGATACCGACGAAGGCTGGACCACCGGGCCCGATACAGCTTCGACGGGGACGTTTGTGCGCGGCGATCCTGTTGGTACGGGCGCCCAACCAGAGAACGACCACACGCCAACAGGTTTGGGCAATTGCATGTATACCGCCCCCAACCCGGGCGGTGCGCAAGGCACAGCTGACGTCGATAACGGAACGGTGATCGTAACATCGCCCATGTTTGACTTGAGCGCTGGCGACGCCCGCGTCTCCTATTACCGCTGGTTTTACGAACGCGATACCGGCGGCGACGACGGCTACGTTGCCGAGATTTCCAACAACAACGGCGGATCATGGACAACCGTCGAATCGTTGTCGCCAGGCAGTGGCGGATGGGAACTCGTGCAATTCAACGTCAGCGACTTCGTTGCACCGACCGGTCAGATGCGGTTGCGCTTTATGGCCACCGACGGACCTTCATCAGGTGACATCGTGGAAGTCGCGATCGACGACGTCTTGGTCACGCAAGCCGAGTGCGACCCGCAGAGTTCCGATTTGACGGGAGATAGCGCCGTGGATCTCGCCGACTTCGCACTCATGCAGCAATGCTATACGGGGGCAGGGGCATGCCTGTGCTATCCGACGCTCTACGGATCGCTGGAGGGGAACGTCTGTGCGGCTGCAGACATTGATCTTGACGGCGACATCGACGAACAGGACTATGCTGCGTGGGAAGCAGGATTAGTCGGGCCATAACAGAATCATCCAGACCATTCTGTTTCAATAAAGGGGCATCGCCTATGCGATTGTGCGCGCTGATTTTCGCCGTACTGATTCTATCCACTTCTGTTTGCGCAGAAACAAACCATGCAATCGAAGAGGCAGCCGCCGAACGCTTCGCCGCGCTCGCCTTGGACTGCATTCATCGAGAATACCCCAACAAGATTTCGCATGTCATGTCGTCCGATGCGGACGCCCAAACGCCGCGCGCGTTGACGCCCGTGTTCTACGGGTGTTTCGATTGGCACTCCGCAGTGCACGGTCATTGGTTGCTGGTGCGACTGTGCCGAACAAACCCGAAAGCTGCATTTGTGACAAACGCAATGGATGCGCTTGATCAGAGCTTTTCAGCCGAGCACGTCACAACCGAGCTTGCATACATGAACGGGAACGGGCGCGGCACATTTGAAAGACCCTACGGATTGGCCTGGCTTTTGCAATTGTCCGCCGAACTTCGTGAGTGGGATGATCCAAAGGCGCAGCGTTGGGCAACCATTCTTGAGCCTCTGGAAACTGAAGCGGCCAATCGATTCAAACGTTGGCTTCCCAAGCTTTCGCATCCGGTCCGAACCGGCGAACACAGTCAGACTGCTTTTGCACTTGGGCTTGTTCTCGATTGGGCGAAAATCAGTGGCGACACCGAAATGACGCGCTTGGTAACCCAGCGAGTGAAGGAATTCTACTTCAAGGACCGAGGTGCCAACCTCGCCTTTGAGCCAGACGGCCAAGCCTTCCTCTCACCGATTCTCGCAGAAGCCGACCTGATGCGACGCGTGCTGAAACCAGACGAGTTCGCCAACTGGCTTCATCAGTTTATTCCGGAATTGCAACCGAATGCCGGAAAGCGTTGGCTTGAACCGGCAGTCGTGTCGGACAAGACCGACGGCCATCTCGTTCATCTTGACGGTTTGAATCTGTCCCGAGCCTGGATGCTCGAAGGAATCGCGTCGGGTTTGCCTGCCGGCGATGGACGCATTTCGGTCTTACAACTTGCGGCAAAGGCACATCGCGAAGCCGGCATCAAAGCCGTTTCAGATGCGCATTATGAAGGAGGCCACTGGTTGGGCAGCTTTGCCGTTTACCTGACGACCAAACGGGGAATCTGAGATTGATGTCCGTGCCACCGCTGTACAACTGCGACTTCCCTGCGATAAGCGAAACGATTGATCGCCCAACTCGATGGCAAGTTCTCCATTTTCGGACGCAAGCCGACGTGGATTTTCGCGTAGACATAGCCGCATCACGCAAACGACATAGTACGGACATACATTGAATCGCGCCGGCAGTTCCCGTAACCTTAGATATATTCCGCGTCACACAAAGCAAGGAATAACATCCCCCGATGGTCGGTGTGGCCATCGTGCAATCGCAGAGCGCTGTCGTGGTGGGCGATGCGTCGTCAAATCGCGAACATGATGGTGCCAAGGATTTTCCGGAGGAGCGTCTAGTGAGGCATTCGAATTGGCAGTTTGCTTTGGTTTCCGCATTGGTCTGTTTGGCCCCGCTTGGCGCGCGCGCCCAAGTATCATCGGATGATGCCTCGAACGGGCCCGAAGGTGCCGGCTCGGTCTCCCTCGCAAATCAGATGCGGATGGAAGCCGAAGCCGAGTTCGCCCGGGAGAACCCCAACGCTGTCATTCTCAAGCAAGACCGCGACGTGCGAAAAATCTATGGCAAGGCCTTTTCGATCGGTACGTCGGCAGTGGATTCAGCCGAGCGATTCCGCCACGCCCATGCTCGCGTGCTGGGGGCATCACCGGCACAACTGCTTCCGGAGAACCGCATCGACGGCGGCTTGCACGTACAGCCGCTGATGTACGATCCGCAAACCGGCGACTACAAGTTCTCGCTGGTCCACTATCGCCAGGTCCACGACGACATTCCTGTGTTCCGCGGCGACCTGAGATTACTCGTTCGCAACGAGGATGACTTTCCATTGGTCAACGCATCGTCGGCTGTGAAGGACCTTGGTGGTTTTGCTGTTGATCAAAATACAAGCAACCGGTTAAACGATCCGGCGTTTGTCGCGGGCAAATTCGAAGCAGCCAAGCAAGTGGCTCAGAAATTCGATCCGTCGCTTGTTAACTTTACCGAAGCCAAACCGGTGATCTGGGCTGGATTCGATCAGGAGGAAGCAACGCCAACGTTGGCTTTGACGTTTGTCGCCGACAACATGCCTGCCGCAGACGGAATCGATTCAAAGTGGTTGTTCGTGACCGACCTGCAAACCGGCAAGATCCTCTTCGAAGAAAACCAGATCCTCGAAATCGACGTCAACGGTAACGTCAGCGGCTTCATTACCGAGGGGATCGGATCGGAGCAGTGTGAAGACGAGGTGCTCACACCAATGCCATACGCAACGGCCAGCATTGGCGGGACGGAAGTCTTCGCAGACGTCAACGGAGATTTCACCATTCCCAATGGCGGCAGTTCCAACGTCACGGTGAACTCAGCCGTGCGAGGCGAATTTTTTGAGGTCTTTACGTTCAATGGCGACAGTTCGCTCGATGGCGACGAGTCAACGCTTTCGTCTGTGGTCTCGCCTCCGGGACCGGTCAACTTTGAATTTAACACTGTCAACGACGAGTATCGCCGCGGCGAAGTCAATGCGTATTACTACGCGAATGCCATTCGCGATTACGTGCTGAATGTCAATCCGGCTTACCCCGTCATCGGTGGGCAAACCGCGTTCAGCATCACGGTTAACGAAGGCGCCAACCTTTTTTGCCCGGGGAACGCTCAGTATC
>JAUIEW010000216.1 GCA_030429365.1 Phycisphaerae bacterium | reverse complement strand
AAGGCTTGCGGGGTGTGTCGCGCCGACGGGATGGTCCGGATCGCTGACCAACTCGACATGCAGCCCATTGTGGCGCAGCACGAAAACGTCACGCTTTTCCTCGTCGCGGTAACCGACGAACTGCTTGTCTGGGACTTTTTCGGTGACCAGAATGGACTTTCCCGTCTCTTCATCGGTTCGCAGAAGGTCCCGGTCAACCAGAACGTCCGCATAAACCTCCTGACGAAGCTCCGGCCACAACGCCTGCACGCCGAGGTCGATGATCATCGCCAGGCCATACGAAATCACCATTCCGACGATCACCCCAAAGAACAACCCGGAAATCGCCAACAGCGACTTTTGCGAGATGAACATGTCCACGGCGATCACCAGTAAGCCCAACACGACCACCGCAATCAGGACGAGTTCCTTGTTCAGCTGCAAAATGCGCAGGGGGCTGGTCTGATCGTCGTCCGCGGCGATAAAACTCCAAGCCACAGCCACGACGACAAAAATGAACAACGCTCTCAGGACGTGCAGAAACAATTCGGCAACTCCGTGGGCAGGCGTTTGCAAAACTATCGGACGTGCAACAACGGCCCAGCATACTATATTGCGTGACACCCGTCACGGGCAATCGCAACACCATCGGCGCCCATAGAAATTCTTCCGATGAAGCGGTGTTGGCCCCTTCGATGCGGTACGCTAAGATCGTCGCCCGAATTCACGCTGGCAGGCGTGACGAAAACTGATGGACGCGAAATGGCGCACATTCCTGGGTTCGTACAATGAAGAAGATTCTGGTCTTAGGTGCCGGTCAAAGTTCCCCCTTTCTTATCTCCTATCTGCTTGAAAACGCCGAGGCCAACGGGTGGTTTGTCACCGTAGCCGATCGCGACGTCAATGCGGCGATCAATCGCGTTGCTGGTCATCCGCGCAGTGATGCCATCGAGTTGAACGCCAACGACATGGCCATCCTCACCGCACAGATCAAAAAATCCGACGTCGTCGTCAACATGCTGGCGCCAAGTTTTCAACACTTGGTCGCGTGGGAATGCGTGCAGCATGGGACGCACATGATCTCCGCGTCGTATCGCGACCAGCGCGTGCGCGAACTGCACGCCGACGCCCAACGCGCCGATGTGCTCGTCCTCTGCGAATGCGGACTCGATCCGGGCATCGACCACATGTCGGCGATGTCGCTGATCACCGACGTCCGAAATCAAGGCGGTGTCGTCGAAGGATTCCTGTCTTACGGCAGTGGCATCCCCGCGCCCGACTCGCTGTCGAACCCGATGAAGTACGCCATCACTTGGAACCCGCGCAACGTGGTGATGGCCGCCGAGCACGGCGCTCAATATCTCATCTCCGGACAAATTAAGATCGTCCCACACTGGCAGGTCTTCCGCCGAAGCTGGGTCGTTGATGTCGAAGGCCTGGGCACCATGGAAGCCTACCCCAACCGCGACTCGCTTTCGTACAAGAAGATTTACGGCCTCGACAATGCCGACACGATGATTCGCGGCACGCTGCGCTACCCGGGTTGGAGCGAAACGTGGCTGCAGATCGTACGCCTCGGTTTGCCCAACGAAGAGCTGCGCATTCCGGACCTGGCCAACCGCACCTTTGCCGAAGTCGTCGAGATGTTCCTGCCGCGCAACACATCGGGCGACAACCTCGCCCAGCGCGTCGCCAACCACCTGCAGATCAGCCCGACCGGCCACATCATGGAGAAACTCAAGTGGCTCGGCTTGTTTTCGGATGAACCAACGGGCGTCGACGGTGAGACGTCGGCTGAGGTGCTGAGCCACCTGCTGCAAAAGAAACTGGCGCTGGGCGAAACCGAGCGCGACATGGTCGTGCTGGTCCACGAGTTGGAAGTGCGCTACCCGGCAGAAAACAATCGCCGCGAAAAAGTCATCTCGACGCTGGTCGAGTATGGCGAACCGAATCGCTTCACCGCAATGTCGAAAACCGTAGGGCTGCCAGCCGCCATCGCGGCCAAATTGTTGCTGACCGACGACCTGCCCATCACCGGTTCGCACATTCCAACGCACGCAGCGATCTATTCAGCCATCCTGCCAGAACTGGAAGCCGCCGGCCTGAAATTCAAGAAGAGCACAAGGGCGCTGAAATAGAGAAACGCCTCCAGTGTGAACTGCGACCAAACATAGGGTGCGTCCCGCGACGCACCTGCTGAGCCTAAATAATACGCGAAAGAAACACCGCAACCGCGATTGGCGCCCCCATGCAAATCACCGTCCCAATTGCAAGCCACTTTTTGAAACGATGGCGATCGGGTTCATGCACTGAGGCCAGTATATGGGTCGAACGCGGCGACATTCGCCACTGAATATTCAGTACGGCCTGAACCAGACCATAGATGACCGCGAGCGCGGGAACAATCGCGAAGATTAGATACGGAACCAAGACTGGGAAGACAAACGCGCCGATCAATGACGCGATCGCGGCGTCCTGAAGATCGCGAGCTCGACGATGAACGATCTCCTCGGCATCCAGCAGAATCCGATCAATATCAACAGCCTCGCCACACTCCGGACAACGCGTCGCCTCCAAACCAATGAGGCAATACCCGCAATTGAAACACTTCGGCACGCGGTCTTCGCACATCGAAAGGCTACACATTGAATTCGTTCACGGCGTATCCGGCGGGCAGCCCTGCACCGCTACTCATGTTCATTGACTCCATCAAAATTGGCCAAATTTTCCTGCGCTCCCAAAGGCAAATGAACTTGAATCGCCAATCGAAAATTGTCAGCACGCTTCGCTCCGAGGATTCAGCGCCCTTGCCATATCAGAATCGTTGCGTCAGATAGAAACGCGACGCACGGATTGGCGCAACTACCTATCATTGCAAATTACATCAACGCAAACTACTTCAAATCGTCAAGTTTCTTGGGAACCGGCTCACATCTCTGGTAGACTAAGTTTCAGAAGGTTACCATTACCGCGTATCTCTGCCTGAGTGGAGAATTTTTCGATGCTCAAGTATTTCTTGCCACTTGTCTTCGTTTCCTGCCTGCTGGCGCAAATCAAACCGGGCGTCGTTGAGAAACTTGATTTTGACACTGTCGACGAGGCCGTCGCCTTCGCAAAGAAGCAACTCGAAGGCGAAGGCGACGACTCGGCTGGCTGGTCCTTTCCCGGATGCGGCAGTCCAGAACGTCAACGAAGACCCAAAGCCCAATGGGCCGCGATTATCCTGCAATTCAAGTACTCTGATGATTACAGGCAGTCCGCCAATGTTCGCATCACCGCTGACACCCCTAACACAAGCCACATGCTTCCGCCCGGTATCGCAAGGGTGTACTTTGTCTACGTCAAACCGAAGAAGATGTTTTTCAGGCTTTACCAGACTGGCTATCACAGCATCGACGAGAATTTTGAAGTCGCCCAGGGTGACATCCTAGTCCTCGATGATCTTGTCCTGGAAAAGCCAACCAAGGATACCGACGCAGAAGTGGTTGGCCGAGTGTGGTTGGAAGGGGAGAAAAACCATTCAGGCGTCCCGGTTCGATTGGGGCCGCAACGCACCATCACCGATACGAATGGGCAGTTCCGCTTCGATGGGATAGCCGCTCAAAAAGGCTGGCGCATCATTGCCGAAATGAAGGGGTTTCATTTTGACACTGTACAGTTCGA
Source organism: Phycisphaerae bacterium (assembly GCA_030429365.1). Lineage (GTDB taxonomy): Bacteria > Planctomycetota > Phycisphaerae > UBA1845 > UBA1845 > UBA1845. The sequence continues at coordinate 5,199 of JAUIEW010000216.1, read as the reverse complement.
CCTTTTCCGAAAATCGAACGAATTAAGGATCTTGTCGGGTTACAAAGTTCGGGGTGCGTTGATTCGATGGGCCTATCAGCCAAACGAAACAAACGACTTGTCGAATGGCATCATCGAAGGCAAAACAATCATTGGATACTCGCGAAGGCAGTATCTCAGCTTTGCTGAAGGTTTCACTGAAACGATGCGGAATTACAATCTCAGAATTGAGCAGCGAAGCGACAACATAGCAATGACCCATGAGGGTTATTCAAGAGGTTCAGGTTTCATTCGATTGCGCGACACCAAATTCGATGATGTCACGCAAGCACCCAAGGTTTCGTACGATCAGACGACGGCGACATTGGCGAATGGCAATGTTTTTGTTTTCCAAACCTCAGACGGCAAGCACTTCGCAAAAATGGAAGTTCTGAAAATCCTCGTCGGAGAAGCGGAAAAAGAGATAGCCCTCGGCGAATTGGCCTGTATTCCGCTGGACAGCGGCAAGTGAGATTTGCCGCGTTCACATCGGGCATCTGAAGTCTGCGATGCATAAAGAATTGCCTACCAAAAACATTCAACGCCGTGCAATCATGTTCAGCGCGGTCGTTGCTGCGTTTTGCCTTGCGATGATCAAGGCGACTCGATCCGATTGGTCGGCGACGCTTCATTTTGTTCAGTATGGTGTACCGCCCATCATTTTTTCGGCGCTGCTGGTGGCTGACCGCCTCTCAGGCCGCCGAGATTCAAAGTCGGTTAAGCTCTTTCTTGATGGGTTGGCCATCGCAATCGCGGGCTCGCGCCTTCTTACGACCGCAACGCCATTCTCGGGGCATATGGTCTTGTTTTCCTACGGACTATTGGCCGCAGCAAACCGAACCACTCGATTGATGGCGCTGATCCTGTTGATACACACGACCGTTCTCAAGTTGATCGTGTGGAAGGACTTTTCAACTTGGTCCTGTGGCGCAGCAATGGGGGTTGTGCTTGGTGTTGCGTATTTGAAATTTTCAAATCGGGCAAGATCGAATTACGACTTCGATGACAGATAGTGCACCATGTCGATCTTGCTGATGATGCCGACGATTTGATCTTGCTCCATCACGATCGCGACGTTGCCCGTGTCTAAAATGCCTTGAACTTTCGATAGCGAATCGTGCAGTTCGACGCGACCTTCCAGCGGAGCAGCCGACTTTGAAATCGGATCGTTGGGGCGGCAGCGGCCCGTCACCAGACCATGCAGCAGATCCTTCTCGTGGATCATTTGGAATTCGCCGTTGCCATCCTTGCGCACGGGCATTTGCGAATAGCCTTTCTCCATCATCCGCGCGACGACTCTTTCGATCGACTCGTCCGGCTGGGCACAATCCACTTCTTCACCCTTGAACTCGATCAACTCGCGGACATGCCCGATGCGTTCGTCATGATCGAGGTATCCGTTGTCCTTCATCCAGTCGTCATTGAAGCACTTGCTCAAGTACCGATTGCCCGAATCCGGCAGGATGCACACCACCAGCCCGCCCTCGCCGAGATCCCGAGCCACCTTGAGCGCCCCCCAAAGGGCGGTACCCGCCGACCCGCCGGCGAAGATCCCCTCCTGCCTCGCAAGATGCCTGGCCGTGATGAACGAATCCTTATCCGTCACGTTCAACACTTCATCGATAACCGACAGGTCCAGCGTCCCAACCATGAAGTCGTGGCCGATCCCCTCGACGGCATAAACATGGTCTTTCGGGGCGCGGTTTTCATGGGCATCCTTGTAAATGCTGCCGTGCGGATCGGGGCAGACGATGCGGACGGTCCGGCCTGCTTCCGCCGCTTTTTCCTTGAGGTATTTTCCAGCCCCAGAGATCGTACCGCCCGTTCCAATCCCGCCGACGAGACAGTCGATCTTTCCATCGGTCTGCTCCCAGATTTCCGGGCCGGTCGTGAGATAGTGCGCTTCGGGGTTGGCCATGTTGTAATACTGGTCGGTGTAAAACGAATTCGGCGTTTCGCGGGCGATGCGTTTGGCCACCTCGACATAGCTTTCGGGTGCATCGTGTGGAACTTCGGTGGGCGTGATGACCACTTCGGCGCCGACGGCTTTGAGCATGTCGATCTTTTCCTGCGACATCTTGTCGGGCATGGTGCAGACGCACCGATAGCCCTTGGCCGCGGCGGCCATCGCGAGCCCCAAACCGGTGTTTCCCGACGTGCTCTCGACGATGGTCGAGCCTTTTTTGAGCAGGCCTGCTTCTTCGGCGCGACGGATCATGTGGATGGCCATCCGGTCTTTGACGGACCCACCGGGATTCAGGAATTCGACCTTGACGAGGATGGTGGCCATCCCCGGCTCGACCATGCGGTTGAGCTTGACCAGCGGCGTCTGACCGACGACATCAAGAATGTTCTCGTGGTATTTCATCAATCGCTATCCTGAAGTTTGCCGGACGCGGCGTCCTGGAAGAATCGCATCATGTGCGGCATATGTATCCATACGTGAAGATCAGCCCTGATTCAGCACGTGGCCCGTCAACTGAGAATCGACGTTTGAACAAAGATTCGACGCCCATACCCTGGTGAAGAGTGCTGATCCGGACGTGACGAATCGCCCGGCGAAACGGGCAGTCGGGAGCCGGGTTGGATGCAGATCACGCCCTTGAACAAGAGTATATCGATTGCATTGGCGTATTCCAATGACGCCAGCCGACGGGGATACGGTCCTTCATTTGGCGTCGACGCCAGCACGGGCGACCGTTCCGACCGCTGCTTTTGCCAACGCCTGTCGCCCCCCGCGAGCGCCCCGGGTCGGCAGTGAATCCGTCCGCCTGCTTCCGAGCGCCGATGAATCCGCATGCCATCTCGACCAAGTCCCGACCGGGGTCTGCACCACAAGTTCCGCCGTTGAGACCGGGGAAGAGTTTGTGAAGGTTTGCACAGACATCGAGCAGAGGGCATCTGGGGTAGAAAAAATCCAAGATTAGTCGATCGTTTCCGGCTGGATAGTCGATGCCACTAGGTTGTGCGCCCGAACTTGCATTCACCGGTTCGTTCGCGTTGGTCACGCTTGCGGATCGGGTTGAAACGGCGCTCGTCGTAAGTGAGCCGACATCGGCCGCTTCGCCATGGACATTGACGCTGTTTTTTGTGGCGATTCTTCTGTCGTGTGGCCTTGAATTTGATATTGGGACCACCTATCCTTCCAATAATCCGCTGGATTTTTGGGGGGCAAACAGCGGAGGATGCAAAAAGACAACATGAGCCTTGCAGACAACCTACATCAAGACACCATCCGCGACCTGGGCATCGAGCCCCCAATCACCGTTGCCGGCGAAGATCGGATCTCGACCGCCATCGACATGCTGCGCCGAAAGTCGAAAGGCTGTGCGCTGGTGTGCGACCCGGTCGGAAAGCTCTTGGGTATTTTCACGGAACGCGACATCCTCACCCGCGTCCTGGCGACGGGCCGTTCGCAGGACGACACCGTCGCCGAGGTGATGACGCCGAATGCTGATTCGGTTCGTCCGACGGACGGCGTGCGCGACGTGATTCGTCGCATGAATACCGGTGGATTTCGACACATGCCCGTCGTCGACGACAACGATCAAGTCATTGGAGTTGTGTCGGTCCGGCGTATTGTCAACTACCTGATTGAACACTTTCCAATGGCCATATATAACCTGCCACAATCTCCGCAAACAGGAACCGCAACCCGGGAAGGCGCTTGATTGAAATGGACGATCACAGTCCGCACCGCGAGCGAAACGCTCAACCCTAAATTGGTGCGGACGCGCGTTTGGTCATGTTCAATTGACGCCAATGATATTCAGGAGTGATCAGTCGGATGGCGACGTCAACAGCCACACAAAACAGCTCGAATCCAGTGAAAAGGCAAGAACACGATACCGTCACGGTGCGCTTTTGCGGCGACTCGGGCGATGGTATGCAGCTTGCCGGAACGCAGTTCACCAACAGTTCCTCGATCTTCGGGAACGACGTGGCGACACTGCCCGACTTCCCCGCAGAGATTCGCGCGCCAGCGGGATCGTTGCCGGGCGTCAGTGGGTTTCAGATCAACTTCAGCAAGTACGACATCCACACACCCGGGGACCGTGTCGATACCCTCGTCGCGATGAACCCTGCCGCGTTGAAGATGAACTACAAAGACGTCGTCGATGGCGGCATCATCCTCGTCAACGAAGACGCCTTTACCAAGTCGAACCTGCAAAAAGCCGGCCTCGACGTGAGCCCGCTTGAGGACGGAACGCTGCGTGACTATCGCGTCCACAAGCTTCCGATGGGCAAGTTGACAGCCGAGGCTGCCGGCGACTTCGGACTCAATACCAAGGGCGTCAATCGCTGCAAGAACTTCTTCGCGCTGGGCGTGGTGTGCTGGTTATACGAGCGGCCGCTCGCGCCGATCGAAGACTGGATCACCAAGAAAATGGGCAAGACGCCCGCCGTTGCGGATGCCAACACTGCGGCCCTTCGCGCCGGCTGGAATTACTGCGACACGATTGAATTGTTCCCGCAGGCCTACCGCGTCGCCAAAGCCAAAATCGAACCCGGCAAGTACCGCAAGATCACCGGTAACGAAGCGACGGCCATCGGACTGGCGACAGCCGCCCGCCGTGCCGGCAAGAAGCTCTTTCTGGGCAGCTACCCGATTACCCCAGCGAGCACCATTCTTGAAACGCTCGCCTCCATGCCCCAGATGGGCGTGAAGACCTTCCAAGCCGAAGACGAAATCGCCGCGATCTGTTCGGCGATCGGCGCGGCGTTTGGCGGAGCGTGTTCTATCACGACCACCAGCGGACCGGGCGTTGCGTTGAAGGGCGAGGCCATGGGCTTGGCTGTCATGACCGAGCTGCCGCTCGTCATTGTCAATGTGCAGCGTGGTGGTCCGAGCACGGGTCTTCCGACCAAGACCGAACAGTCAGACTATCTCCAGGCAATGTGGGGGCGAAACGGTGAATGTCCGATGCCGGTCCTCGCCGCATGCACGCCAGCCGACTGCTTCGATATGTCGCTGGAAGCCATGCGCATCGCCATCCAGTACATGACACCGGTGATTCTGCTGACCGACGGTTATCTGGCCAACGGAAGCGAACCGTGGCGCATTCCGCAGTCGAAGAATCTGCCGCAGTTCCCAGTCAAGCATCCGGTAAACAATAACGGCGACACCTTTAAACCATACGAACGCGACCAGTTCGGTTCGCGTCCCTGGGCGATTCCCGG
>JAUIEW010000215.1 GCA_030429365.1 Phycisphaerae bacterium | reverse complement strand
CCAACTCGACGTGCCGTTGACGCCTTGCACAGGCGCGCCGACCGGTTCATGTTGCGACGGTGGATCGTGCAGCGTCACCGATGCGGCCAGTTGCGCCGGGACGTTCACGCCCGGTGGCACGTGCAACCCTGACCCATGCACCGTGCCCACCGAGGCGTGCTGCGGTACTTTTACATGCACAGAAGAAACGCCCGCAGACTGCGTGGGGCTGGGTGGCATTCCGCAGGGACCGGGCAGCGACTGCGCGTCGGCTGCGTGTTTTGAATCGTGCTGCTTGACTGGCAATCCCACGTGTTTCGATGTGCGCCCGGACATTTGTACGAATGCAAACGGTACACCTGGCGGTCCAGGTAGCGATTGTGCATCAACGGTGTGTCCGGCTCCTGTGCTCGATATCATCAAGTCGTGCCCGCCACAGGTGAACGAAGGGGATTCCTATACTTGTACGATCACGTTTGAAAACAGCGGGACCGAAGATGCACAGAACGTGATGATCAATGAGACCCTGCCTGCCGGTGCAACGTTTGTGGGTGCAAGCAACAGTCCCGGAGGGCAGCCGGCAACCCTCGTCAACGGCACGACGGTTCGCTGGGACATCGGAACGCTACCACAGCAAACGTTCAATCAGCAGGTCACTTTTGAACTGACCGCCAACTGTGGCACATCGCAGATCGACAACACGTCGTATCACATTATTAGTTCGCCCGGTTTGCCGGTCTTTGGGCCGACCCAATCGACACTCGTCAATACCAGTTCGACCGCCCCGATCGACGTCAGTGTTACGTCGGTGGACGTCAACGGCGGTCAGTTCCGCGAAGGCGACATCGTCGAGCACACGTTTACGCTGACGAACACTGTGGCCGTGAATCGTTCGAACATAAGGCTTCGCGGTGAATTCGGAGGCGATATTGGAACCGGATTCTTCTCAGACTTTGACAGCGTCGTCGATGCGGCGGGCGGGACGGTTGTTGTCGGAACATTCAACGACCGCTTCAGTTGGAATGGCGACATCGGTCCAAACGCGACCATCAATGTTGTGATCCGCACTCGCGTCGATGCCTGCGTCAATTCGGCTTTCAATCGCGAGGTCCTGAATTCGGATCGGCCCATCACGGTTCGCAACGCATGCAACGCGCTCGTGGGCTCAACGTCTACATTCGACGAGTTCACACTCTTCCGGCCGCTGTCGGTCAATCTGAGTTCGCCGGATCTCGGACCGCCAGTGGTTCGTCCGGTCATCTCGCCGGGTTCCGTCGTGCAACTCGCCCGGGCTGGCGACCTGCTGCGATACGACCTGGAAATCACCAATGCAGACAGTGCCCCTTACACTGGTGTCCTCGTGACGGTTGTTGTTCCAAACACAATGATGATCAATGATCCGCCATTCGTCGGACCGCAGCCGTCCACCACATCGTACGACGCCCCAACGCGCACGATTTCATTTCAGGGAACGGTCCCCGCGAATTCAACGATTGTGGTGTCGTGGGAAGGGACGATTGATCCGGATGCCTGTTCTGTGCAGTACAATGTGTTGGGCGCAACCGGAGCCTGCCCGCAGGGGCTTTCCAACTTCCGAGGTAATTTAACGGTTTATTCAGTGCCCGAACTGCCGGCGAACCCACATCTTGTCGGTGTGGATAATTTCCAGGGAGTCTACACATTCACGCCGGGAGTTGATACGCAGTCCCAGGACTTGCTCTGCCTGCACGGTGAAATTTACACGAGCATCGCGCAGCGCGACAACAACGAGATCTGGGTGGCGGGGCTTCCAACGTTTTCGTTCAACCCTGACACACTCGATGCGGAAATCTTCACGGGCGAATTCTTCGTCGGTACGTTGGGGTTCGCACAGTCGGCTATTCCTGCGGGTGTCGCGTACGATCAAAACGATGACACACTGGTATTCAGTGGCGCGGGTGTTACTGGTGGGCGTGTCGTTCGCTACGACCCAAGTACGCGCACATCGACTTTGATTTTCGAAGATGCAGCGATGCAGAATGGTCGCTGTTTTGTGGATCTTGAAGGGCACGTCGTCGTTCGCGGTAGCAGTGCGTTGTTTCGCATCGATCCCGCCGACCCGTTGAATTTCCTGCAACTCGACTATTCCACGCTGCCCGAAGACATTCCACCTTCGGCGTCGGCATCGTTTACCGGCCTGCAACACGCAGTCCTCGATGTGGATGGCGATTACCTCACGATGGTGCAGACCGTCTGGATCGATGGGCCTGACCTGTTCGAACGCTATTGGATGGGGCGAATCGAGCGTACGACCGGCGCATTCTCGATTCTGTTTGAGGACATTTCGACACTCGGCGTGACACAACCGACCGCCCGCACACTGGGGGCGGCTGTCAGTCCGGATGGCGACTACTTCTTCGCCCAGCAGACCAACCCCGATGTGCTGTACCGCATGACCCGTGGGTGCGGGGTGTCGGCGACGCTCGAGGGTTTTGCCCATCTGACTGATGCGTTGAACTTTGTGAGATTCATCGACCTGATCTACAGCGAACCGATCACGTCAGCCGGTCCATTACCCACGAGCGTCATGGGCGACTTTGACGGCAACTGCGTCGTGGAGCTAGCCGACCATGTTTCGTTCGTTGACTGCTGCGACGGTCCTAATCAGCCGCCTGCGCCAACGCCACCGATCGATCCACAGCAATGTCTCGATGCATTCGACTTCGATGGCAGCGGTACGATCGATCTGCGCGACTGGCAAAACCTGAGCAGACTGATTGCCGCGCCGTAACCGTACGGATCGCTGACCGTGGATTTACGAATTTTGACCTGCATCGGCACACACCGAAGGGGGGCGGTGCCGGTGCGCAAAACAAGGGGTGATTTGATGAAGACCTATGGGGTGATGAGATTGGTTGCAGTGTGCGTGGTTTGTTTCGCCCCTGCGACGTCGGCGCTGGGCGTTGAATTCAACCTCGTCGATCCGGCGCTGGAACAGCAGGATGATGGTTCGTCGATGTCATTGAACGTGGGGGGTATCGACGCGATCTTGTCGACCAACATCGGCACGCTCAATGTCGATGGCCAGGAGTTCGGCATTGCATCGTCTGAAGATGGCGAAGGTGAAGGGCGTCTCATCAACGGGGCCGAAGAATTGAGCATTACCTTCTACGAAGACGTTCGCTGGGATGCATTCTACGTATGGAATCAACATGAAAACGGCTGCAGCGTGATCTCGACCGACAGCGTTGGCGGCGAACTGTTCTGTGGTGCTGGGTTGAAGATGAGCCACGGCGGTGTTGTGATACCGGCTGGCGATCCGATTCGGTTGTTTGCTTCGGACTCGGCGGGCTTTAGCCTCGCGACTTTCGCGGTATCGCTTTCAGGCGACGGTGGAAGCGGCGACGAACCAATCGGCGGCGCCGGCGGGGAGGAACCGACCGGAGACGAAGGTCCCGAGACCGAACCTGAATCAGGAAGTGAAAACCCGATCGTCAGAATTGAGCATTCCGGGAGTGGGAGTGGCAGTGCTTGGTTTGAGTATTTTGACAACGCGAACAATATGTCGATCTACCTTGGCGCGTACGATACGGCCGAAGCGACGTTCTTCGTCGAAGCCGAAGTGCCATTGGGCGAAGGGATCTATGTCTATGAATCAGCCGACGATTGCAGCATCTCCAATGGCCTGTATTACGCCGACGGCTCGCCTGTCACGCTGAATGTAGACGGACGATACGGTCCAATCACCATCAACGAAGATACCACGCTCACCGCGCGATTCGTCGCGGATTATCTGGCGTGCGGAACATGCGTGGCGACGACCGCGCTGATGGTGATGGCCGGGCTCGGACTCACGGGATTGCGCCGACGGATTGTCATCCAGCCGCGAGTAAAGGATGCCACACGTCATTGATGCCGACCCGCGTGCATCAACCAGACGTGACTTACCGCGGCAACTGAATACGATACCAAGAGCAGGGCGCAGGCCCCGATCAATCAGCGGATACATCTTCTGATGGATTGGGGCTTGTCCTTGTTTGAATTCATAGCCATTGACGTGGGAGATCGGGCTTTATGTCGGCAGAAGAAATCGCGGCGCTGCGCGAACGGGCCAAGGAACTGCGCTGTCTTTATCAAGTCCATGCAATCGTATCGCAACGTGGCGAAGCGCCAGCCCGAACTTTTTTGCGCGTGCTGGAGGTGATGCCCGAAGGTTGGCAGCGCCCTCAATCGACCGGTGCGCGCATCGAATACCTGGGGCGGAGCTATGTCGGACCCGGCTATTCCTCTGCCGGACACTCGCTGAAAGAAGAGATCAAGCTTCACGGCGTGCCGGTTGGATACATCCAAGTTTCCGACACCGGCGTCGAGAATGAAGACGCACCGTTTCTAGAGGGCGAACGCGAACTCTTGGGCAACATCGCCCATCGGGTCAGTGACTACCTTGAATGGAAACACACCGAATTGCTCGGTGACCGTGTGGCATCGTCGTCGGTGCATTGGCGATGGCGCGATACCTATACAGCCGCCCTCGCGTCCAATCTGGATCGCGACCGTTTCGGTGTTCGTGCGCTTTATCTTGGCGGCAGTACCGAGAACGGACAAGCCGCTCATGGCAGCGACATCGATCTGTACGTTCACTTTGAGGGCAGTGATCAACAGCGCGAGGCGCTGACGTGCTGGTTCGAAGGTTGGAGCCGATGCCTCGCCGAATTTGCCCATCAGCAAACCGGGTACCCGTTTCCCGACGGCGTGTTGAATGTGCAATGGCTGGATGGGCCGCCCGACTTTCGCCATCAACCGGACCTGCGCGAACTTGGTCCAGGTTAGTCCAGATGGCAGAAGGCTGACCGACCGAATCGGACTTTGGATTCGGAGCGGTTGAATCTTAAGATTCGGTGTGCCTCATGCAGATCACAGAGACCCAGAATTCGGGGGTAGAGATCAGATGCGAAAAGCGTTCGTCTGGATGCAGTGCTTCGTCTTAACTGTCGCCGTGTTTGGGATATTGGGGTGCGAATTGGCGCCGCCAACCGACATGGACATGGGTGACTCGGGCAATGGCGATGTCAATGACAACGATTCGGGGAATGCAGACGCGCTTGATTTGGTTGGCGGTGGGGCGGCAGTCCGTTTCCTGGAACCGGCAATCTGGTACGAAGATGTTTCGAACGCCCCTCTTGATGCGCAGTCATCCGATGTGATCGACTGGTTGGCCGCCAACGGCGGGTGGGGCACCGGCGAAATGCGCATCGATTTCTCGATCGAAGTGCTGCGGGCCGACGCGGATACACCGTATCGATCGTTCATACCAACCGACGATCATTTTTCACCCGACTGCGATCTCGACGACGTGCCCGTCCCGGTTGGCGGGGCGCTCGAAGGCGAAAGCGGTTACGAATGCGACAGTGACGGCGACTGTCATCTGATTGTTGTGGATGAATCGACCGACACGCTCTACGAAATGTGGCGGGCCAACATCGTCGGCGATCAGTTCTTTGGCGGCTGCCTGACGGTGTGGGACCTAACCCGCGACTACGAAACGAACCCGCGCGGTGCCGATTGCACCAGCGCCGACGCGGCCGGTTTCCCAATTGCGTCGTTGCTGTTTACCACCGAAGAAGTGCAATCAGGCAGCATCGATCACGCGATCAGGTTCATCCTGCCCAACGCCCGCATCCGCAACCGCACGTACGTGTCGCCCGCCACCCATTCGACGGGCGCAACAAGTGGGGGATCGCTGGCTCCGCCATACGGCGCCCGGTTTCGACTTCGCGCCGACTATCCGCTGGAGACGCTGCCAAGCGAGGGTGCTCGTGTCGTCGCCCGGGCCATGCAGCGTTACGGCATGTTCCTAGCCGACGCCGGCAACATCGCCCTGACCGCCCAAAGCGATCGATTCAGCGAAGTGAAGTGGGACGGCCTGCTCGACACCCGCGACCTCGACGCGATTTCCGTCACCGATTTTGAAATGATCCAAGCCGGCGAGCGATACACCTTCACCGGTGACTGCGTGCCTTAGTCGTTGAGTGATTCGTCCTGCCGTTGGAAGTTCGCGCTGAACGGTGCCTACTTGGTTTCAAACACAAGCAAGTACGGGACGGAAGGGATGCCGCCGTCATCCTTGAAGTTCTTGAACTTGCCTGAGTTCAGCCACGTGGCGTAGGTCTTGCCCGGTTCGAGTTTGACGGGGCAGATGCAGGTCTTGCCGTCCTTGTCGTAACGGATTTCACCCGTGATTTTGGGAAAGGTGTCATCGGAAATTTGCGACCACGACCACGTTTTGTCGGTCATCTTCTTGCTGAAGGTCACGCGAATCTCCGTCGTCGTCGCAGCATCGACGGCGGTGTCGCCTGCTTGCGGAACCGATTGAACCACCACTGCCGGCATGTTGGCGACCGTGGGTTTTTTGTCCGTATTGCTCGCCACCGCGACCATTGCACCGACGCCCAGCGCCAAACCCAATACCGCAAACGATCTCATCGTCATTGTCTTCATCGCGTGTCTCCTGATGGTCGAATGGTTCGTTGATGGACGGGCAGGGTCATCATCGTCCGCCTGCTACCAATATACCCCACGCCGCCAGTTCGTGCCGAGCCAAGCACGTGCATTGGTCGACTCAAGAAATCAACCAGACCAACAGGAGGATCGTCGCGATGGTCGCGACCAGTGGTAAGCCGTATTTTCGCAGACTCCGCCAAGCGGACAACGATGGCGCGTTGACCTGTGCTTGAACGCCGCGGCCGGCCAAGTAGCCTTCCAGATCGTCCGCGAACAAATCGGCGCTTCGGTAGCGATCCTCACGTTTCTTTGCAATTGACGTGGACACAATTGCCTGCAATTGTTCGTCCCAGTTGGGCGCGGTTAAACCGGCGGCTCCACCGCTCAGCGCCGATGCTGCGGCAAGAGTTCGCGGCTCCGAGTCGAGGATGTTGTTTCGTGCCGTCTCCCCGCCAAATCCCACGTCGTAAGGATATGTCCCGGTCAGTAAGACAAAGAGAAGCACGCCCATCGCATAGACATCGCTGCGTTCATCGAGATCGATTTTGCCAGCCGCCTGCTCGGGACTCAAGAAGGGCAGTGTTCCAATGACTTGTCCCAAGACCGAAAGGGTGGTTTCCGTTTCGATGCCTTCCGACGTTAGTGCCTTGGCCAATCCGAAATCGAGAATCTGTGGCTCACCTTTTTCTTCCACCATGATGTTGCTGGGTTTCAGATCGCGATGAAGGATGCCTTCCTGGTGAGCGCCGCTGACGGCCCGGGCGATCTTGGCGACCATCCTGACGCGATCCCGGACGGTCGGTAACGAGAGCTCCGCGTACTTGGCGACATCGAGACCGTAGGCCATTGGCATGACCAGGAAGGGCTGCCCGTTGACGATTCCACTGTCGATGACGGGCACGATGTTGGGTAAGTCCAGATCGGATGCCAAACGAATCTCACGGGCAAATCGGCGCGATCGCTTCTCGTTTGAGAATTCGCCAGCCGTCATCACTTTGATCGCCACATCGCGCTGCGTGGACTCCTGCATGCCGCCAAAGACAACGCCCTGGCCGCCATGGTCAATCCGGCGCGTTACCTTGTAGCCGTCCAGCGCCGCATCCATCGCCGCGATCTGCATGGACTCCTTGGATCCGGACTTGCTGATGGGAATTGATTCAATGTCGTGCTCAGCTTGAATGATCATGCGCAAGTCGCGCAAGTGATCGGCCAGCGCCGGCATGAGGTGCGGAAATCGTTCTTCGATGTTGAGATCTGAAAGTGAATGACCGGCTCGAAGCTCTGCACCTATCAGGTCGATGGCAACTTTCATCTCGCTCGCATTCGACCCGTCGCTGGAATCGGTTGGCTTCAACAGTTGGACTCCGTCAATCCACGTCGGTGGGGACGTCGCTAAGAAAGCGAGCTGGCGATCGCAATTCATCGCGAAGCGCCTGAAGTGCCCGTCGGACCAGGCCATTGACCGCCGGTCCGGATTTGCCCATGCGTCGACCAGCCTCTTCGCATGAAAGTCCGGCAAGTCGGCAGAGTTGAACAGCTTGCTGTTGGTCTTCGGGGAGTTTCAGGATCGCCTCTTTCAACCAGTCTTCAGCTTCTTCAAGTGCAGCTTCGCTGCTGGGCGATTTGCGCGTCTCTGCAATTTGCGCGATGAAATCGGCGATGGATTCACGATCTGCAACCTTCACATTGCTCTTGTCGCCGCCACGCTTCTTGGCTTTTAATTCTCGAATCTTGTCCAGCAGGGCCGACGAAGCCGCGCTATACAGGTACGAACGGACATTCTGGATACCGCTAAAGCCCTTTGAACCCAGCGATTCCAGTATCTTCCGCACGAATTCCTGGAGAATGTCCTCCACGCCGAGTTCCCGGGCGAGGTGCTCTGGGATCTGTGATCGAATGTAGGCACGCAGACCGGGAATATGGTCCAACAGAATCTGGTGCGTGTCATTGATGGGCATGGACTCTATCCTCATTCCAATTCACCCTTTATGTACCGATCACGGCCAAAAAGTCGCGGGAATAGGCTTTCTAAGTTTATATAGTCTAGCTCGGTGCAAACAACATTGGCCCCGTTGGCATTGAAGGGTGGCTGTACCTTGTGTTCTCGGTGCTGCATGGTCTACCCCAAGTTCTTATCGAGCCATGGCTCGTTCTGAAAGAATCCCAAAAATTCTCAATTTTGCGCGCTTTTCCGGGGTCCGTTTTGCGCCTTAACAGTAGTGATCCGGGTTCTTTCGTATGAGTGAAAGGTATCACTGTCCACCCGACCAGGGCAGTGCCGCTTCCCCACCCGCACGTTCCCCGGGTCACATTTTTTTTTGCATTTCTTCCGCCCGGATCCCACACCGAAATCGACGCGAAAATGGGCATCGGCCCGAGTTCACACT
>JAUIEW010000214.1 GCA_030429365.1 Phycisphaerae bacterium | reverse complement strand
GCCTTGAGTCCGATGGCAGGCAAACCTTCTCGACAATAGAAGAAAACATCAAGGCGCTGATCGAATGATGGATGCGGCGCTGCTGGAGAAGGTTGGGTTCCGAGGTAACGAACTCAATTGCACAACCGTTGGAGATCTGATCGATCAGCGCGTCCTTGATCGTCCGCTAGATGGTAACCACGGGGAGATTCACCCCAAAGCCAGCGACTACGTCGAACACGGCATCCCGTTTGTGATGGCGACGGACCTGAAGAATGGGCGTGTGGATCTTGACGGCTGCTTCAAGATCCCCGAGAACATTGCGAACGGCCTGCGTAAAGGATTTGCAAAAACTGGTGACGTGCTGCTTTCACATAAAGCCACGCTGGGCCGTGTCGCAAAAGTCGGAGAGATCAAACACGACTTCATCGTTCTCACACCGCAAACCACTTATTACCGGATATTGAAGCCAAAGGTGCTGCACCCAGACTATCTAGTTCAATACTTCAGATCTCAGTATTTCCAAGACATCTTCAGTTTATGGGGCGGTTCGGGGTCTACGCGAGCGTACTTGGGCATCACCGCACAGAAGAAGCTGCCGATTGTATTTCCGCCAATAGCGGCTCAACGAAAGATCGCCGCCATCCTCACCGCCTACGACGACCTGATCGAGAACAACCGCCAGCGCATCGCCCTGCTGGAAAAAATGGCCGAGGAAATCTACCGCGAATGGTTCGTGCGCCTGCGCTTTCCGGGGCATGAGCACACGCCGGTGCATAAGGGGGTGCCGGAGGGGTGGGAAGTCGGGCGACTGGCTGACGTGGCCAGCATGGTGTTCGGCCAAAGCCCGCCATCAGAACATTACAACGAGACTGGGGATGGCCTGCCATTTCACCAAGGCGTTGGCAGCTACGGCGATCGATTTCCAGAACACAATACTTACTGTTCAGTAGATGGTCGCACGGCGAAGGCTGGAAGCATTTTGTTCTCAGTTCGGGCACCAGTGGGCAGGCTCAACATCACTGATCGCAAGGTCATTCTGGGCCGTGGCCTAGCAGGGCTGAATGAAAGACGAGGTCGAAATTCCTACCTTTGGCAACTGCTCAAGTCGAACTTCAGCCGCGAGGACTTGATCGGTAACGGAGCGATATTCGCGTCCGTCAGCAAAAAAGAGCTTGAACGATTTCCCATTTTCCGGCCAGCCGAGGAGCTGATTGACCAGTTCCAGAAACTTGCTATGCCGATTGACCAACAGATTGACGGGTTGCATCGTTCGAATGGGTTGCTAACAAATACCCGTGACCTCCTCCTCAACCGCCTCATCTCCGGCAAGCTGCGCGTGGACAACCTGGACATCCAGTTTCCACCCAGCATGCAGGACGAAGCGGCGTAGGCCGCAGGAGCCCCACCCATGCCCAACTTCATCTCCGAAGACGACATCGAACAGGCATTGGTGGCGCGGCTGGCAACAAGGGAATTCGGCTTCAAGACTCTGAACTGCTATACGCCCATCAAAGAGACCCTGCCGGACAAATCGGGCCGTAGCGACAAACGCGACGTAGTGTTCAAGGACCGGCTGCGGGCGGCGCTGGTGCAGCTAAATCCGGACCTTCCCGAAACCGCCATTGATCTGGCCCTGGGCACGCTCACCGAAAGCCGCATGGCCATGTCGGCAGTGGCGGCGAATCAGGAAGTCTACGAACTTATTCGCAATGGCGTGCAGGTCACCTATCGCAATGCCGAGGGGCGCGATGAACAGGCCCGCGCCCGGGTCATCGACTTCGACACGCCGGCCAACAACGATCTGCTGGCCGTCACCCAGCTCTGGATCGCGCCGACCGGCCAGGGTCGCTACTGGCGGCGTCCGGACGTGCTACTTTACATCAACGGCCTACCGCTGGTGTTCATCGAACTGAAGAACTCCAACGTAAAGCTGCGCTCGGCCTATGAAAAGAACCTGACCGACTACCGCCGCGACATCCCGCAACTCTTCGTCTACAACGCGCTGCTGATGCTCTCCAACGCCATGGACACCCGCGTGGGCAGCATGACGGCCAGTTGGGAGCATTTCTTCCACTGGTTACGTCCGCAGGACGAAAAGGAACGCATCGACCGCAAGGCCATCAGCAAACAAGCCACTAGCCTGGAGCGCGCGGCCGAAGGTCTGTTGCAGTCTACCACGCTGCTGGACTACATCGAAAACTTCATCCTGTTCTACAAGGACAGCCAGAAGATCATCGCCCAGAACCACCAGTACATCGGCGTGAATCGCGCCTTACAGCGTTTCCAGAGCCGCGATGGCGACAAGGGTAAGCTCGGCGTGTTCTGGCACACCCAGGGCTCGGGCAAGAGCTTTTCGATGATCTTTTACACCCGCAAGATTCAGCGCAAGATCGGCGGGCAGTACACCTTCGTGGTGGTCACCGACCGCGATGACCTGGACGGGCAGATCTACCGCAACTTCCTCCACACTCAGACCGTCACTAAGCAAGACGCCGCCCGTCCCGGCAACAGCGAAAAACTCCGCGAAGCCTTGGGTCAGCACAAACGGCTCGTCTTCACGCTAATCCAGAAATTCCGCTACGACAAGGGAAAGAAGTACCCGCTGTTATCCGAACGCGACGACATCGTGGTGATAGTCGATGAAGCCCACCGCACCCAGTACAAGGCCTTGGCCGAGAACATGCGAGCCGGCTTACCCAATGCAGGCTATGTGGCCTTTACAGGCACCCCGCTGCTCGGCAAAGACCGCATGACCCATCGCTGGTTCGGTGACTATGTGTCGGAGTACAACTTCCGCCAATCCATGGACGACGGTGCCACGGTGCCGCTGTTCTACGAAAAGCGCGTGCCCAAGGTACTGATCCAGAACGAGGACCTCAACGAGGATTTCTGCGAACTGCTGGAATCAGAGAACCTTACCGAGGCCGAGGAAGCAAAGCTGGAACGCGAGTTTGCCAAAGAGACCGAGGTAATCAAACGCGACGACCGACTGCAAACAATCGCGGAGGACATTGTCTACCACTTCCCACGCAGGGGCTACCTAGGCAAGGGGATGGTTATCTCGGTGGACAAGTTCACCGCCGTGAAGATGTACGACAAGGTACAAGTCTTGTGGAAGGCTGAAATGAAGCGGCTCGTGGGCGAAATCGCCAAGACCAAGGATGATCTCGAAAAACAGCGCATGAAGACCGCGCTGGCTTACATGAAGCGCACGGACATGGCTGTTGTGATCTCCGAGGACGCCGGCGAGGAGGATAAATTCGCCAGGCAGGGCCTGGACATCAAACCGCACCGCGAGCGCATGAATGCGGTTGACGCCAACGGCCACGACATCGAAGACAACTTTAAAGACCCCAACCATGAACTACAGCTGGTCTTCGTCTGCGCTATGTGGCTCACCGGTTTCGACGCTCCGACGCTGAGCACCCTGTATCTGGACAAGCCGCAGAAAGGGCATACCTTGATGCAAACCATCGCCCGCGCCAACCGCGTCACGGGCCATTTGGTCAACGGTAAGCAAAAAATCCACGGCGAAATCGTAGATTACTACAACGTCTTCCGGAACATGAAGCAGGCCCTAGCCGACTACGCCGAGGGTGACGACGAAGAAGCTCCAGTTCGCGACAAGCAGGCCCTGTTCGACCTGCTGGACGACGCCCTATCCCAAGGCCGCGAATTCCTCGTTGAGCGCGACATGAACCTGGACAACCTCATTCAGACTGAGGCTACCTTCAAAAGCCTATCTGGCTTCAACCAGTTCGCCGACACCCTGCTCAGCAACGACAACTGGCGCCGCACCTTCAACGTCTACGAAAACACGATCTCCAGCCTCTACGAAGCCTGTAAGCCAGAGATTCTCGGCGAACGCGCCCGCCCCATGGTCTACGCCTTCCAGTACTTGCGCGGCGTCATAGATGGCAAGATCGACGAACAGGACGTAGACGGCCTGCGCCAGAAGATCGGCGAACTTCTCGACATCAGCGTCGTCACCGACAGCGACGGCATCAAAAAGCCCAAATCACCCAAGTACGAAATCGTCCAGCGCGGCAAGCAATGGGATCTGCGCACTATCGACCCGGACAAGCTCAAGCAAGAATTCGCCCAAAAGCCCTATAAGCACATCGAAATCGAGGACCTGCGCGCCTTCATCGATGAGAAACTCGAGGAACTACTCAACCGCAACAGCACCCGAACACCTTTCGCGCAGCGCTTCGCTGAAATCATCGACCGATATAACTCCGGCAGCGTCAGCGTAGAGGACGCCTACGACGAACTCGTCGACTACACAGCTAAGCTGGGTGAGGAAGCGGAGCGTCACATCCGCGAAGGATTGACCGACGAAGAACTCGAGCTTTTCGACGTCTTGAAAAAGGACGGCCTAACCAAAGCTGAAAAACAGCAAGTAAAACTTGCGGCCAAGTCATTATTGAAGCGACTGCGGGAAGAACATCCTAAGGTGCTGGTCGAAGGCTGGTATCGCGACACCCAGAGTCGGAGACGGGTAAAGTCCGCAATGGAAGAAGTATTGGATGCCAAGCTGCCCGACTCCTATAACCGGCTGGATTTCACAGACCGTTGCGCGAGCGCATTTGAATTGATGATGAATCACGCTGCAAACCATGTACAGGCGGCAGCGTACTAAAAACTAACCATGACCCGGTAATACTAATTCACGTTTTTTCCGGCAAACACCCAATTCTTTCTGGCTCGTTGCTTTTCGGCACACGGAGAGGCGGCTAACGCAGGAAATCGGCTCGCAAACGTGGCATACAGATCAAAAAAGAAGGATCTTTTTGAAGAAGGAAAGAAGTCAGTCGCAAGCGTTCTCACTCCACCTATCGACGCATACATCTGCCCACTGTGCCTTGATACGTTTGAGTCAATAGATGGACTCACCGCCGAGCACGTACCGCCAAAATCAATGTCCGGCCATTCGAGGGTGCTATGCCTGACTTGCAAAACCTGCAACTCGAAGTCAGGACACGGAATCGAAGGGCATCTGCATCGACAAGCGCGATTCAACAACTTCCTGGCAAACGGCATGCGTCGAGAGCGAGCACTCTTATCCCTCGGGAGAGCGTCTTTGAACGTCCACGTCATGCGTGACAACGAGGCGGTCAAGGTAATCTTTCCTCCAGGTCGTAACCCTCCCGAGAAAGCCGACGCGATGACCAAGAAGATGAAAAGGAATCTCGAAGACGGCTCAGAGTTCAAGCTTACAATTCGTTCGAAATTCGATCAGCGCGCAATCGACGTTGCTTATTTGAAAGCTGCCTACTTGGCGGGATTTGCCAAATTCGGCTACCGGTTTATCCTCTGCGAATCAATGAATTCGGTTCGTAACCAGATTCGCGAGCCAGAGACGCCGCACGCGGATCTATTCCGTATCTATCTGAAAGAGCACAACTCGTTACCGGACAGATTGCTACTTTTAACCGATACCCCATACAGGTGCTTGTTCGTAAAAATCGGGACTACCGCTGTACTTCTCCCGTGGATCAACGGCATCGGCTCGGAAGTATTCACGTGGCTGGCAGATCACAAACGACATGATGGTCCGTTAAGCTTCAACTTCGAAATGGCGTGGGATTGGCCCTCATCGATGGAGATGATTCTCGACAAGCTCCCCGCTGCCGAAACCCACACATAACTGTGGTGCACCACGAAGTCATAGCTTCTTATAACAAATCCCCCAACCCCACCGTATCCCGATCATCCGTCTCCCGCACTGGCGCATAACTCCCCCCTTCTCCAACCACCGGCCGCGTCGTCGCCATATCGGTCGCGTAATCAAGTATCGAGCTGTACGTTCCCGCGCCAGCCCCCGAGGCGATCGTCGAAGCCAGGCACCCCATGACGCCCTTGCTAAGCCACCACGACTTAGTCGGCTGTGTGGCGTCCGTTTCTAGCGCGCGAATACGCGCCTCGTGGTCGGAAAGCTGCTGTGGGATGGTCTGGGTTGCGTTCATGGTCATACTCCTCGTGGAGAAACTACGGTGGTCTCTACTCCGGCCTACGCCGCCGCCTGTTTGTCGAGAAAGTGGTCCAGCTTCCCAGCGATGTGCTGGATGTCCCGCTGCATCAGGTACTGAGAGATAGGCCTATGGCCACAAACCGAGAGATCAAAAAGTACGCGAGATCGACCAATCCGGGGTGTGCAATAATGAATGCTTCTCCAAACATCTTACACGCGGCATCACCGCAACCATGAAAGCCCGTCGAATCCCGCTGAATACAACGCAGAGCATGGTGATACTCATATACAACCGGGCAGCACCTTGGGTCAGGCTAGCGCCGACGACCCTGTTGTTGCTATCTTTCCTGACGGTGGCGGCGCACGCCCAAGACGAGGGCTGGGGCTACACGTATGACAAGAGCTGGATCCGCTATCTATACCCTCAGGACGTCGACAAGTGGTGGTGGGACGATGACTGGTGGCAAGACGGCCGCCTCGAGTTGGCCCAGAATCACGAGGTCATCGTCGAACAGACGTCGTACGAACACGACGGCAAGTCGATCCCAGCACACCTGTTTCGGCCGGCCGACGGCGGCAGCTATCCCGCGGTGTACTTTCAGCACGGACGGCGCGGCTTGGACGAGTTCACCCTCAAGGTGCCTGAACGCCTCGCGGCGCGAGGATTCACAGTGTTAGCGCCGGATCTGTGGTTCGCCAATTTCATCGACAAGTTTCCGATCGAACACGATCCGGTCGTCGAAGCTGACGCCGCCGCCGGAATCGATTTCCTCCTTCAGCAGGAACACGTCAGCACCGCAAAAGCTTGTGCCCTTTCGCATACACGGGGCGGCTACATTACGCTCAAGGCACTGGTCACTCATGGTCGCCAGGAGCTGAATGTCGCCTGCTGGGTTTCCTACTATCCGCACATGCAAGACCCCAACGCTGCCGAACCTATGCAGGTGTACCGCTACGCCCCCGAGGCGGACGCACTGTCGGTGCCCGCACTAATCTTCCTGGGTGAGCACGACCAGTACCAGAGAGTCCGACCGATAGTCTCCGTTTACGAGGCATTGAAGGCCGACGCTAAGCCGATCTGGCTAATTGTTTATCCTGGAGTGGGTCGAGGATTCGACTTCCGACCACCGACGGTACGCACCTTCGCCGACGACCTAGCGACCAAAGACTCGGTGTTGCGCGCCGCGCAGTTCATCAAGCGCTATCTTGTCGAGTAGAGTCGTGGCGGCCCAGGAGATCAAAGCGGACGACCTCCCTCCACCGACACGCACCCAGGAATCAAACGTAACCGTTCAGGCGATGCCTCCAGCCGAATTCCGGGTGCGACGGATGCCCAGAGACGTAGTTCTAATCGGGATTACTCGTCCCCAATCCGAGTCTGTCGGGGAGAAACGACTGGTCGGCCTTCGTCGATCCACGATACGATTCCGTCGGTCACGTTCAGCACATCGGTATATCTGGCCTGGGTCACTAGGGCATCGGCAATCACCGAGGTGCGATTCCCTGTGCGACAGACCAGCATGAAGCGTTCCCCGGCGTCGACGCGACGGGCGAGCTCGGCGGCAAAGCCGGGCACCAGCTGGCCATTGGCGCTGAAAGCGGTGACGAGTTCGCTGCCGGGAATGACACCGGTTTCCTGCCACTCTTCAGGGCGCCGAATGTCAATCAGGGTGACACCCTGGTCGAGCAGATTCTGGACGGTTCCGTTGTCCACGTTGGTATAGGGAGGTGGAGCCACCCCCACCAGCTCGATCTCGAACTTCAAGGTCGCCTTGGGCGGGATCACGCTTCCGACACCTCTGTCGCCGTAGGCGAGTTCCGGCGGTACCACCAGTTCACGGAGGCCACCCTCCTTCATTCCCACCAGGCCCATATCCCAACCCGGAATGACCGATCCGGCACCAACCTTGAACTCGAACGGTTCGCGACCGGAGGCGCGAGAGTTGTAAAACTGGGTGCCGTCTTCGAGCCAGCCGGTGTAGTGGACCCGCAATGACGCATGGCGAACCGCGCGCGGTCCCCGGCCCTCACGAACATCCCGAATACCGACCTCTGGAGTCGGGGTGTGGGTCGCAGTGGCCGGGGAACCCACCACCAGGAACAGGCAGATACCTAGCAGGGCCGCGCGAGCGACATGCACTACTTCAACTCCAGCCGGAAGGCTGAATGACAACCCGCGCATTTGGCGAGTGCCGCACTCAGCTGCTCTAGGGTATGGGACTCATCGCCCAGCGCCTCAGCGTCACGGGCGATGGCGTCGAAGTCATCATGCACCGACATGCCCATCATGCGGAAGTGTTCCGGCAGCGCCATGGCCATCTGGCGTCGTTCCCCGGTCATGCGACCCCGTCCCATGGAGGCCGCAGCTTCAGCCACGGGATCGAAGTCCAGGTTCGCGAGTCCGCTGGTGATCTTCTGCAGCGCCACCACGTAATCACGCATCTCCTCAAGGATCATCTCCTGCTGTGCAGGGTCCACCTCGATCGGTGCGCGGCGATCCTCCGCGACAGCCGACGCGGTGACCAACGCGGCACTGCATGCCACCACCATAATGTATCTACTGAGCATCTGCGTTCTCCTGCCCGGAAGGGCTTGCAAGGATTGAAACGGAAGAATATCCCACGCTGAACTCTCTACCTTCCCCCTGCTGGAAGGTCAAGCGGCCAATGTTTCGGTTTGGTCGTAACCACGTGCATGGAGACGCCACGACGTGATTTCATAAATTTGAAAGTCTGTACTACCTTCGACTGAAGCGCCCCTCGATGTTGACCCTTTATCGATCGCTAATCGTCGTGGTGCCTAGCCCGGATGTTTCACGAGCAAGCGTCAGGACGTGATTTTACTGGTGCCCGTCAGGGATTCGGTCGGTGGCGCGGATGATCCCGGATCGCCTGCCGTCCCGGTGTCGCCTGAGGGGGATT
>JAUIEW010000451.1 GCA_030429365.1 Phycisphaerae bacterium | reverse complement strand
CCTTCCAGTGGTTCAAACCATCGGTCTCAACAAAGTCTTTAAGGACTTCTGGCGTCGACCGCGCGTTTCGGCTGTTCAAGATTTGAACATCGAAATCAAACCCGGCGAAGTCTTCGGCTTGTTGGGACCAAACGGTTCCGGGAAAAGTACTGCCATCAAGATGCTTCTGGGATTGCTGTATCCGACCAAGGGGCGCATCTCTATTTTTGGTCGCCCCCCGACGGATGTCGCGATTAAACAGCGCATTGGATATTTGCCGGAAGAATCCTATCTCTATCGCTTCCTCGACGCACGCGAGACGCTCGACTTTTACGGCCGATTGTTTCGCCAACACGGTCAAGTGCGTCGCGAGCGCCGCGACATGCTACTGGACATGGTCGGCCTGCAACACGAATCCACTCGCCGAATCGGTGAGTATTCAAAGGGTATGGCCCGCCGCATCGGATTGGCCCAGGCACTGATTAACGACCCGGAGTTTCTCGTGTTGGACGAACCGACTTCGGGACTCGATCCGATCGGTACGCGACAAATCAAGGATGTAATCCGTCGACTTGGCGACATGGGCAAAACCATCCTGCTGAGCAGCCACTTGTTGGCCGACGTTGAAGATGTCTGTGACCGCGTGTGTATTCTTTACGGCGGAAAGGTTCAAGCCGAAGGGACGATCAAGGAGTTGCTCGCGCAGAAAGACGTCACACAAATTCGCGCGGACAAACTTCGCACCGACACGATTGAGGAAATCAAATCGGTTGTCGAACGCCGAGAATCGAAGCCGATCGAAGTGAGCGTCCCCACCGGCCGACTGGAGAATCTGTTCCTCAAGATTGTTGAAGACGCTCAAGCCGCCAAGATCGAAACATCTGGCGCCGGGCGGGCTGGCGCAATCCCTGAGTTTCTGGGGACTGCGACCGACGACGGCGGCACGATCATTCAATCGCTCATCCAAGCCGCTGACAAGGAAGTCCGCACAGAACCTGTGCCCATGGCAACGCCGGAAAAACAGGCCCCCAAGCCCTCGCAGAAAGTGCTTGATGAGTTGACCAAGCCCCAACCGACGGCAGCGGAGTCAACCAAACCGTCCGGTGGCGAAGCCTCTCAGGTCAAACCCGCTGCACCCAGCAAACCAGTGGAGGCTGATCGGAGTGTAATCGAAGGTTTGATGGGACCGTCAGATTCGGCTGACCAGAAGGATCGCGGTGATGGGTAGTATCTGGACGGTTGCCAGACACACGATTTCCGAGAGCATCCGCAACAAGGTGGCAATCTCGTTCATCCTCCTCATGGGTGTGCTGCTCATCGGTCTGCCCTTTGCCTCCAAGGGCGACAACACCGTCAGCGGTGCGGTGCAGGCATTCCTGTCCTATTCAGTGACAGCCGTCGGCGCGCTGCTCTCGTTTCTATCTATATTTCTCGCCAAGTCCATCTCCGACGACCTTTCGGGAAAACAGATTCTCACGCTCATGACCAAGCCGATTGCCCGCTGGAAGTATGTGGTCGGACGCTGGTTTGGCATCGTCTGCATCAACACGGTGCTCTTGTCGATCGCGGGGCTGATGATCTACGGTTTCACGATGTACCTGGCCTCGAAGCCTGCGCAGGACGAAATCGATGCGGAGCGACTGAAGAAACAGATCTTATGCGCCCGCCACGCCTCCAACTACGAGATCCCATCGTTCGCAGCTGAAGCCGAGG
>JAUIEW010000213.1 GCA_030429365.1 Phycisphaerae bacterium | reverse complement strand
ATTTCAAGCAAACCAACGATCCGGACGAACATGGCGCGACCTGGGCTGATCCGATCACCCTGGAGAAAGTCTACGCCTTTGACCCGATCCCATCCGAACTCGACGCGAAAAGTGCGCAAAACGTCCTTGGCGGGCAAGCCAACGTCTGGACCGAACGCATGCCCGACATGAAGACGGTGGAGATGATGGTGCTGCCGCGATTGTGCGGACTTTCCGAAGCAATCTGGTCGGATGCGAAACATCGCGACTGGGATGATTTCCGAAAACGGCTTATCGCGATCGCGCCGTGGCTTACCAAGAACTACAACGTGCACAAGCGCATCAACGATCTCTGATCGAAACTGCCAATCGCGTTGACAGTTGCGATCCGCGTCATCCAACACTAACCTGCAAGCGCCGGCCAACGGGGGCGATTCTAGAATTACCAACAGGAATACACGTCAATGGCATCACGTTTGAGATTTCACGGCGCAGCGGGCGAAGTCACCGGTTCGATGCATTTGATCGAACACAACGGTAAGACCATCGCGCTGGATTGCGGTTTGTTTCAAGGCCGACGCAAGGACGCGAACGAGAAAAACCGATCGTTTCCCTGCAAACCATCGCAGATCGACGCGGTCGTGTTGTCGCACGCCCACATCGACCACTGCGGCAAGCTGCCCCGGCTCGTCCGCGAAGGATTCACCGGTCCGATTTACGCGACGTCCGCAACAGTCGATCTGGTCAAAATCCTGTTGGCCGACTCCGCCCACATCCAGCATGAAGACGCGGAATACTGGAATCGCAAGCGGGTCAAACGCGGCGATGCACCGATCGAACCGCTGTATTCCAAGACCGATGTTGAAGACACGCTGAAGCTGTTCGAATCGCGGCGGCTGCGCGAAACGTTTGAAGTGGTTCCGGGCATCACCGCGCGACTGCACGAAGCCGGTCACATGCTCGGTTCGGCTGGCATGAGCCTTTCGCTGGAACAATCGTCAGGTAAGCCGATTCGCATCACATTTACCGGCGATTTGGGGCGACCTGACCTGGCGATTTTGCGCGATCCAGCCCCCCTTCCCGAATGCGACTACCTCATCAGCGAGAGCACCCATGGCAATCGCATGTCATCCAAGCCAGAAGACATGCACGGGCAACTCGCCAAAGTGATCAACGACACGATTGATCGCGGCGGCAAGGTGATCGTTCCGGCGTTCGCCGTTGGTCGCACGCAGGTCATTGTGTATTTCTACCACCAGCTTGTACACAAAGGGCTCATCAAGAAACAGATTCCGATCATTGTCGACAGTCCGCTCGCGAGCAAAGCCACCGAAGTCTTTCAGCGTCACCCGGAAGTCTTTGACGAGGAAGCCGCAGGATTCCGAAAAGAAGCCGGCCCGATCTTCCGCTGCGACATCTGCGAATACACGTCCAGCGTTGATGACAGTAAAGCCCTGCACTTTCGCAAAGAACCGATGATCATCGTCTCAGCGAGCGGGATGTGCGAAGCTGGCCGCATCTTGCATCATCTTAAGAACAACATCTCCAACCCGCGCAACACGATCCTCATCGTCGGGTATCAGGCGATGCACACGCTGGGCCGGCGCATTGTCGAGAAGGTCAAAGACGTCAAGATCTTCGGCAAGAAATACGAACTCAAAGCCCACGTCAAGACATTGAACGGGTTCAGCGCTCACGCCAATGCCAAAGAATTGCTCCAATGGACGACACCGCTCGCGTCGACGACGAAGCAAGCATTTCTCGTTCACGGTGAACCCGAGCAGTCCGAAGTGATGGCCGAGCACATGCGCGACGCCGGATTCGCCGAAGTGTTCCTGCCGCAAAAGGGCGATGTGTTTGACTTGAGCGCGTAGCCAGCAATCAGCGAATACTGATGCCGTTGATTCCTGAGCGGATCAACTCATCGATGACGAGCTTCGGGTCCATGAATTGAAACGGTACACGTGCTCCCGGTTCGACCGGTTGCTTTTCGTACATGCCCGCCAACGCAGCCGCTACGATTGCCGTCGGAAATCCGGTCGTTCGCTCCATCGCCGTGAAACGATCCACCGCGTAGTCGATGAGGTTGATCTCACCTTTGACCGGTGCGCCATCCTTCGTGCCTTCGACAGCCGCCCGCGCGACAACGAGGTCTTGACCATCGGATGGCATGTTCATTTCCATGATGCTGCCCGAAACATCCCACGGCACCAGCTCGTGCGATTCGTTGGCCGAGATGTGCGACGATGCCTTCGTGTCGAAGAAGCCCATCTCCCACATGGCCACGATGACGTCACGGTGGCCGGGATGACGAATGGTCTTGTAGATGTAATCGACGCCCTTTGCGGCATAGTCCTTTGCGCCGCGCGAGGTTCCGCCGCTGGTCGCGAACGCCTCGAATTCACCGGGCAGCGCAAGATCGTTTAAACGCTCCGACTCACTCATGCCGCTGATGACCTCAAGCTTGCCGCCGCGCGATACTTCGCAATCGTCGAGATATTCGTTGAGCAATCCGCAAACGTTAAACGTCAGCGCGTAATTCATCACGCCCTTGGGATTTTGCGGCAGGCCTCCGCAATACAAACGCACCGACTTGTAGTCCCAATCGGCTGACCAATATTCCGCGAGGATGTTGAGCAGGCCCGGCGCCAGTCCGCAGTCGGGCGCGATCGCGATGTTGGCCGACTTGCATGCCGCGTCCAATTCGAGTTGGGCCGCCACCGTTCCGACGTTGCCGCCGAGATCGCAAAATGGTGTGCCAGCCGCCACGGACTCTTGCGTGAGTTCGAGGTTGAATCGATACGGAACGCACGACACGACGCACGCGGCATCTGCCATCAACGTTTTGAGCGCATCGCCCACGGGTGAAACGCCCAACTCGTGGGTCGCGACGCGCGCGACATCCTTTTGCAGCTTGACGGCTTGCGACAACTGGTCGGCGCTAATATCGACGAAGTCGATCGCGGTGTTGTCAAACTGCTCCAATAAGAATGCTGCTACGGCACAACCTTGCCGGCCTGCACCGATGATGAGAAAGCGATTGGTGTCTGATGCGCTCATGGTGATCCGATTGTGTTGGGTGGGCTATGACCACCGCAGTTTGAATGCCGACGATAAGGTGGGCACGGCCCACCCTACGAATGCTCGTTTGATTGGACGTGGAGAGTTTGCCAGCTATTGGTGTTGAAGGCAAAACCTGCGGTGATTTTCGGCGATTACTTTTCCGGCTTCATGGCGTCGGTGCTGCCTGACGACTTGGGCGCCGGCTGAGCCGATGCGAGCTGAGCGAGTTGGCTGTTGACATCACCGACCGGCGTGACAAAACCAGCCAGCCCCATCGCGTTGAGCGCGGACTGATCGTTTTCCGACGCGCCAAGCAGGAACTTCTGCACGCGTTGGATCAATTCCTCATCGGTATCGCCTGCGGCTAGGAACGGTCCTTCGGCAATCGTGTCGACGCGAACGGGTTCGGTCTGAGCCAGCACGCGGAAGTTGTCCTTGCCAAAGGTTCGCAGCAGGAAACTCCCATCCGATTCCGGATAGTCGAGGTACTCGGATTTTTCGATCACGCCAACCGACGTGCCGAGCCCGTAAGCGATTTCGTACGCCGACTCTGCCGACGAAATATGATGTTGAAACGTGTTGGGAATCGGCAGGATTTCCTTTTTGATCGACTCGATGGCGACGCCGTTGGCCACCAGCGTCTCGCGGGCTTTGGTGTCGAGCACCGGATCGCCAGCTGGCCCGAATGAGAAGCGCTTACCAGCAATGTCTTTAAGCGACTGAATGTCGGACTTGGCGTCGGCGACGATCAACCCCTGCCGCTCCAATACATCCGACACGGCGATCACGCTCCCGAGGTCGCCGAACTCTTTCGAGAGGTCGATGTATTCACGCGCCGACAGGAATGCAAAATCGACCCGGCCCGACTGAAGATGGGCGGCGACTTGAAACGGTTTGAGCGGAGAGATCTGCACGGGAGAATCGAGGTAGCGCTCCAACCGCAGACGCAGCGGCGTCCAGGGCGACCCGACTTCCCCAATTTTCCAAGTGGATGGATCGAACAACCCCACACGCCGACTGACGATACCGATGCGAACCGGTTCCTTTTGCGGAACAAAGGGCATCTTGAAGTCGAATGGATTCAGGACCGATGACGAGAACGTCTGCTCGCTGCAGCCGGCTGCCAAACTGGCGGCAAGCATTCCCACGATGATCAAAATCGGCGAAGACTTTTGCGTGCAAATGGCCATTCTTAATTGAATCCTTGACGATGGTTCACACAAACTAAGCAGCAACGGATTTTGCTTCCTCTAGAATCGGCTGATCGCGCCTTAAACCGCCAGCGAATGATCGGTCAGACCTTGTGGATACCATACGATTGACGGCATCCGCCGGCGCGACTTCCCAAATCCACATCCAAGGCCACCCACCGATTGTGAGGGTTCGCTAAATTCTCGCCGCTCGGCTTTGAATCTGTCAAGCGGAGGATACTTCCACCTCGCCTAGGCGACCACCGGCTCGATCAGTTTGAATTGATCGACGTCGATAAGGCCCTGGTCGGTCAGCTTGAGCTGGCCAATGACCGATAGCGTCAGGAACGAGAGGGCCATAAACGGTCGCCGCAGCTTGCCATCCAATTGCTCGGCGGCTTCGTGAAGCTTTTGTAATTGTTCGCTGAGGGTTGGGGCGTCCACGTTACTCATCAGCCCGGCCACCGGTAAGGCCACGTCGGCGAGCACTTGTTCATCCTTGACCACGCAGAACCCGCCGCGAATCCGCACCAGGTGAATGACCGCCGCCAACATGTCGGCATCGTTCGTGCCGGCTACCACGATGTTGTGGGAGTCGTGGCCGACCGACGACGCGATCGCACCGCTTGAGAACCCGAACCCGCGTACAAATGAAAGTCCAATTTTACCGCTGGCCTGGTGGCGTTCGAAAACCGCGATCTTGGCCAAGTCTCTCTTGGGATCGGCTTGTAAGCATCCGTCGGTCGGCGTGATTGATTCGACGGAGCGCTCCGTATCGATGCGATCCTCAATGACTTCGATCACGTGCACGTCGCAGGGCCCATCCGAGGGAGCTTTGATCTGCAAATGCTCGGGCTCGACCCAGTGCAGGTTGATGCTGCTTCGCAGGGTTTGCGACGGTTGCTGTTCGATGCTCTTGCCCGTGGACTTACCGTCTTCGGCGATGAGTTCACCGGCATGATAGACCCGCGAGACCCTGCAATCCTTCAAATCCTCAAGCACCGCGATCGACGCGAGTCGGCCCGGGGCGACGGCTCCCAAATCCTTTAGCCCAAAGTACCGAGCCGTGTTGCACGTGGCCAGCTTGATCGCGTGGATCGGGTCCATCCCCAGACCAATCGCTTTGCGAATCATGTGATCGATCTGCCCCTGCTCCAGCAAATCGTCGACGTCTTTATCGTCGGTGACGAACATGAACCGATCGAGCGTCTCGGGCGTCACCACCGGCAGCAGCGCTTCGAGGTTGCGGGCTTGGCTGCCTTCGCGAATCATGATCGAAAGCCCCATGCGCAGTTTCTCGCGGGCTTCGTCAGCCGTCGTGCATTCGTGGTCGCTGCCGATCCCGCACGACACGTACGCGCAAAGATCGCGACCCGACAGCCCCGGCGCGTGCCCATCCACCGGGCGATTCATCATCATGGCGATTTTGTCAAGGCACGTCGGATCACCACCAACCACGCCCGGATAGTTCATCATCTCGGCGAGGCCCAGCACCCAGCGGTTGGCCAGCAGCGGTTCTAGATCGACGGCTGACAGTTCCGCCCCCGCGCTTTCATAGCACGATGCCGGAACGCACGAACTCAACATGACGTAGATGTAGATCGGACAGTGCTTGCTGGATGAAAGCATGTAGCGGATGCCTTCGGTGCCCATGACGTTGGCGATCTCGTGTGGATCAGTCACGACCGCGACCGTGCCATGCACCGAGACGACCTTGGCGAACTCCGGGACCGCGAGCATCGACGATTCAATGTGGACGTGTCCGTCGATGAATCCCGGGCAGATGAACTGACCGTCGAGGTCAACGATCTCCTTGCCGTCGTATTGGCCAATGCCGACGATGCGGTCGCCGCAGATCGCGACATCGCCTTCGTGGATTTCATTGGACAGCACATTAACGATGCGTCCTCCGCGAAGTACGAGGTCGGCGGGTACACGGCCCGTGGCGACATCGACGCGTGATTTCAGATCCATAGGTACCAACTCCTGATTGCGTGGTTAGTCCCGAGAGCGCGGATGCGATTCGCGCGGGGGATTCGGTCCATTACAACAAACAATGACCGATGCCGCAATTGACGTTAGGGTAAGCGTGCATGGAAGCGTTGAACCGGATTGGCAGCCCGATGGGAGGGTTCGGCCCGTCGCAGGTTCTAAAACGAAGTATTGATTATAGCGGCGTGGCGGGGTCTTCTGGGGTATATTTTATCCGGGATGCGAGACCCCATGCCGCGAATCGATGCGGAATTGGTGTCGTTTCCGGCACAGAAAGAACTCGAGAAAGCAATGAATGCCCCAATGACCTTCATCGTGACCATCGGCCTCTTCGTCGCGGTTTTTGCCGCGGCGTTGATTCTCACCCGCGCGTTCGGCCAGTCCGATGCGAACGATCGGTCGAGCGCTTCCGGTGATGCAAGGGCGTGCCCGAAGTGTGGGCTTCGCAACAAGCGGCGGGCCAAGTTCTGCGGTCATTGCGGTAAGAAACTGGGATAGGTCTTCGCCGCAAATCAGACCACCCAGACAGCCACATCTGACAGTAGCATCATGTTTTGAAAGGAAGAATGCGACATGTCTCAATCGATGGAACAAGGCACCGGCGGATCGCTGCCGACAGCCACCATGAAGCGCGTCGCCCTCGTCGTCGGCTTGGCGGCCGCGTTGTTCGTGGCGTACACGTTCACACTTTGGTTTGTGATTCGCGAAGAAGTTGATGCGGACGAGGTGTTGGTGCTCGTGCGCAAGACCGGGCGGACCATACCGGCTGAGTTGGGCGAAGAGTTTGAAGACCAGATCGTGCTGTACCCCGAACTGCTCGACAAGCTGGCCGTCTACGAAGGTCGCGAGTTGCCCAGCGATCCGGTTGAACGCGACGCACTGCGCACCAAGATCACCAACCGCTACAAGGGCGTCGTGCTCGAACCGTTGAAAGAAGGTCGCTACTACCCGAATCCATACACGTACAGACGCGAGCGGCAGGAAGTCACGGTGATCGACCATGGTGAAGTGGGCGTGCTCATTCGCAAATTTGGCCGGCCTTTAATATTTCCCAAGACCGTTGCCACAGAACCGGACGAGCGCGGCCCGGTCGCAAAAACGCTGGGACCGGGGCGTCATTACATCAATCTGCTTGCATATGAAGTGCAGAAGTTTGACGCCATTCAAATTCCGGAAGGACACGTTGGCGTTGTGACGCTGCTCAGTGGCAACGAGCCCAAGGTGAAGAACACGTATACGGTGGGACCGGGCGAGCAGGGCGTTCAGCGGAAAACGCTGGAACCGGGCCTCGAATACTACAATCCATATTTGAAGAAAATCGACATCGTGGATTTGCACAACCACATTTATGACATGGAAGAGGATAAGAACAGCGCGATCCACTTCCCTTCAAATGACAGCTTCACCGTTTCAATGGACGGGACGATCGAGTGGTCCATCACGCCCGAGCGGGCCGCAGAAGTGACGGTTGCTTTCGGCGACAAGGATGACATTCTCAATAAGATCATCCTGCCCTACGCACGAAGCATCTCGAGAATTCAGGGTTCGAAACTCCAGGCCCGCGATTTCATCAGCGGCAACACAAGAACGCAATTCCAAGTCAACTTGAAGGAAGAGCTTGAATTGGCG
Organism: Phycisphaerae bacterium; assembly: GCA_030429365.1. Lineage (GTDB taxonomy): Bacteria > Planctomycetota > Phycisphaerae > UBA1845 > UBA1845 > UBA1845. The sequence goes on along the minus strand of JAUIEW010000213.1, from coordinate 1,283 downwards.
TGCCGAGAACGGGGCGTGACGATTCACTCTGCGCTTGTCCGAAAGATCGTTCCGCCAAGCGAAGTCACATCACTAACCAGCGCGCGGGAACAAGCCGATCAGGAGATCGAGCGTAGTCGCAACCAGATTCAAACTGCCCAAGCGCAGGCGAGACTGGCTGAACAGGAAGAAATGCAGACGCGCAATACGCTGCTGGGTGATGCCCGGCTGGATGCAGTCGGGTTTACGAAGAAAGCTGAGGAACGCAAGATCAAATCCGTGACGGAAGCCAATCGGGAGTTGGAAGTGGCGCGCCTCAGACTCGAATCGGCGAGCAAGCAGGCCAAGGCAATCGTCGCAAGGGGACAAGCTGAAGCAAATGTCATCCTGTACGACTACCAAGCGCGTGCGGAACCACTCAAGAGCGCGGTCGATGCCTTTGGCGGCGGAATGGTCTACGCACAACATTTTTTCCTGCAGAAGATTGCTCCGTCCATTCAGTCGGTATTGTCGAACACGGAAGGACCGTTTGCTGACATCTTCCGTTCGTTCCAGGATTTCACGCCACCGGTTAAGCCGTTGGCGAAAGGGGGTGACCAATGATTCGCAAGTTACTGGGTACCGTGGTTGGGATGGCCCTGCTGGTCACCGTCGGCATTGTCGCCCTGTTTTGGTTCTCGTTTCGCATATACATCGCCCCCAACGAATGCGCCGTTTTGATTCGCAAGACAGGAGATGACCTTCCGCCAAACCAAAAGGTAGCCACCGAACCTGGACAGAAAGGTATTCAGCGCGAAGTGCTTGGACCGGGTCGATACTTCAAGAACCCATACACCTGGAGCGTCGAACGACATCCGCTGGTCGAAATCTCATCCGGAAATCCCAAGACCTGGGAGTGGGTGCACTCACTGGACGCCCGTCAGCGTGACGAAGTAAGGGCAGGCACATTCAAATTCAAAGGCAAGTTTCCCGAGGTCGGCGTACTCGTGCGCCGCACTGGCGATCCTTCGCCCGATGGCAGCCCCATTGTCTCTCGGGCCAGTAAATACAGCGGGATCGTTAAGGAAGTCCTGACACCGGGAACGTATAAGCTCAATCCGTACGTCTACGATGTTGAGCGTTACCCGGCAGCGGTGATACCAGCCGGTTTCGTGGGTGTGGTGACCAACCTGTTTTCCAACCCCGACGAAATGGAACCGGGCACAGCGATCACGTCCGTCAATGTCACCAGTGACGGATTCCGCACGAATCTGCGCCAGTTGGCAGAACGCGGCCAACGCGGCACGGTGGAAGAGGTTCTCCAG
>JAUIEW010000212.1 GCA_030429365.1 Phycisphaerae bacterium | reverse complement strand
CCGTTATCGCCACCGCCGTTGTCTCCTCCACCGTTGTCGCCGCCGCCGTTATCGCCGCCGCCGTTGTCTCCTCCACCATTGTCGCCACCACCGCCCGGCACGCATCCTGTTTGCACACCAAGCATGAGCGCAAAGGCAGCCAACACTGCTGTCCACTTTTTCTTCTGAATCATCTAAATCACAACCTCCAGTTAGAACTTTCCCTGCGACGGTTGATACAAACCATTTGCAGCAATCAACCGGCGCGCACTTCGCGCAGGCCGAATCGCTCAACCGTCTAATCATCGTTGTTCTGGTACGTTACCCAAGGAGATCGCCGCGCCACACGACCCACTTCCTCAGGCAATTGAGAATGGGAGAATAGCAGAACGAAATCAACCGGCAAGTCGCATCCGCGTGGTAATCTGCGTAATTGAGGGCAAAAGATCCTCGTGCAGTGGCCCTGTAGACGCAAAAATCACAGTTGCCGCAATGACTTCGCAGGACTGCTGATGCGACTCCGGGTGCAAGTTATTTGCTTTTCTTACCCATCCAGACCAATTCAGGCTTGCTCAGCTTGCCGGTGCGCCCGACCGCGCGGACGGCGACCAGATCGCATAATCTTCCATTCTGCGTCCGATCGACGTGAATCACACGCTCGCTGGCGGGCACGATCTGGAGTTCCCACTTCACGCCGTGACGGGATTGAATGACCCAATGTGACACTTCTGCTTCATCCCCAGGTTTGACCTTGAGCGTAATCACCGCTCCCTTCGACCGCCCCTTCTCGGATACTTCAGGCGACGCGGGGGTTTCTGATTCGAGCCAGGTCGATTCGGGCACAAGTGCAGGCAGTTCATACAGTTGACCAATCGAGTCGGCCAGATTCTTCTTATTTCTCATGAGCGTCTTCATGCTGAAGAAGACGTTGCCGTTGGCACCGGGTTGGGCTCGGGTGAGGCTGATTTGTCGTGGAATCTCGCCGAGGGACCAGCCGCGATCCGTTGCGTACGATCGGCCAACCGACTGACCGGGCCAAATGTGACGCCCCTTTTCATTCTGCTCGACCCACCACTTGAGCAGGACGGGAAAGCTCTGCGCCGGCGGATCGGTTGCCCAGTAGATTTGCGGCGTCAGGTAGTCGAGCCACCCTTCCACGAGCCAGAGTTTTGCATCGGCGTAGAGGCCGTCGTATGCGTCGAAACCTTTGATCTGTTCGGGGTGCCCGGGTCGCCAGATGCCGAACGGGCTGTAGCCAACCTTGACGTGCGGCTTCTCTGCGCGAACCGCTTCGTAAACGCGTTCGATCAGGCGGTTGATGTTGTCGCGGCGCCAGTCCTCACGATTCAACTCGCCCCCACCGGATGTATAGGCCTCCCAACTCTCGTCGTCGGGGAAAGAAACGCGCTTGCCGGATTTGTCGTTGACCGGGTACGGATAGAAATAATCATCGACGTGCACGCCATCGACGTCGTAGCGCTTCACCACATCGCGAAACACCGACAAGGTATGCTCCAGCGCTTCGTCATTTCCCGGGTCCATCCACAGGTAAGGCCCATACGACTTAACCCAATCGGAGTGTTTTTGGGACACGTGCCCTTCGTCGACCGTTTTGTTGGACGGATGTTGGGCGCGATACGGGTTGAACCAGGCGTGAACCTCCATCCCCCGCTTGTGCGACTCCTCCACGACGAATTCAAGCGGATCGTAGTAGGGTTTGGGGGCAACGCCCTGCTCACCGGACAGGTATGCCGACCACGGCTCGAGTTCTGACTTGTAGAATGCGTCGGCCACCGGACGCACCTGGAAGATCACCGCGTTGAGGTTCATCGCGGCGCATCGGTCAAGGATTCCGATCATCTCGGCCTTTTGTTCTTTGGTCGAAAGGCCCGGCTTGGACGGCCAGTCGATGTTGTCGACCGTTGCGATCCAGACGGCGCGGAATTCACGGGGAACCGGCGGCAGATCGACCATCGTCTCGCCGTTCGATTTCACCGGGCATGCGACGGCCAACAGTAATGCCATAAACGCCGTATGACATGTGCTTCTTCCCATCATTGCTTCTCCGTTACTTCGATTCGCTCCATGCAGTTTGGAACGACCCGCGGCTTTGAAACCGAATTATGACTTCAAATCGACACGATCACCGTGTATGCAAACGTCACATGGTAGCGGGAGATGTGCGCGATTGAAACTGAAGCAGAAAAAGCGATTCAGTTTTGCCAAAAGCGCCGCGGTGTTTGAATCGCCTGGCCGGCGCCAGGCCATATGCACATAAAACAACCCCGCGCGACATTCATCGCTCGGGGTCGTCTCGGGGGTGTGAGTGATGTTAAGCGGATTAATGACCGGCGCGTGCTCGCTCGATCAACTCCAATTCTTTCCTGCGTTTCCAGTTGTCCTGGTTTTGTTCCGACTGGAATTCGACTTGCTCCTCGACGGTCAAGACTCCGTCGCCTTTTGCGTCTGCCTCCGGAAACGCTCCGAGAAACCGCTGCAACTTCATCTCCTGTTGATGGCTCGTTCGTTCTTCGAAAGTTAACGTGCCATCGCCATCCGCATCGGCATCCGGGTGGGCGGCAAGGTACTGCTCGGAAACGATGTGCTCAAACTGAATCGCTGCCTCCGCCAATTCGTCTGCAGTAGGCTCAACATCACCGTGGTCCAGAATCCATTTGCGCCGTCCGGAAATTGAATGGAGTTCAAGCATGCGGCTGCTTCCAGTCGAACGACGAACTTTCCGCTCAATATCTCCGCGTTCGCCATCGTTGACTTTGATTGACTCCGCAATCATTGTTCTGCCGTTTTGCAAATCGGTCACCACAACCTGCCCACCATCAGCACGAATGATTTGCCCGCTGCGTGTCGGTGCGATGGGGCGCCTGCCACTCGCAAAATACAGCGCTTCGCCGACCGAAAGTTCGCCATCCTGATCAAGGTCGACGAATGGATACGCGTCAATCACGCCTTCGGGATTGGCGAGCGACCGAGCCGCGAGATAGTTCGTTATCTCAGAACCTGAAACCTCTCCATCTGCGTTGGTGTCGGCTGCTTCGATATTGCTCACGCGATCGCGCACTTCGGCGAACCATTGTTCGGTTTTGTATTTCGTTTCCACCAACAACTGGCGGGCGCTTTCATCGTCGACTTCTTCGGCGACAATCTCTTCAAGGATGACGGCCTGCGATTCACTGACGCTTTCTTCGTTGGAAGCGGCTCCCGCCAACGAGAAACCGCCCCACGCGATGACCATCGCGCTTGCCAGCACAAACCATGCGGACCCTTTGCGCATGTTTTTTGACTGCAGAATCATATCGATTCTCCTTTCGATGGTTGCTGGATTGGCAGCCATGCAGGCGGGGTGATATGCCGCGGATTGAAATGCAACAGATTGATTCGACCGATGCTTCACCGCGTCCAGCAAGCATCGGGCATAGTCCGCAGCCGAGAGTTTGCCCTTTTGCAGGGCCCATTCATCGCAGGCATTCTCTCGCGCCAAATCGATCTGGCGATTCACCCATGTCACGACCGGCCAATAAAACAGCAACGATCCGGCGATCCATTGAATGTAACGCACGACAAAATCACCCCGCCGGAGATGGGCGACTTCGTGCACGACGACGGTGTCGAGCAAATCCAGACCGATCATGTGTCGGCGCGAAAGCACCAGCAGCGGCTTCCACCCACCGAGTACAAACGGCGCGTCGTCTCCGTTGGTGACCCGCGCATCAGGGATGCGCCGCACGCCAAGTTCCCCGCAAGCCAACTGGACACGTTCACGCACCCAGTCTTTTGCCACAGGAAGCGCTTCGCAACGTTTGCGAAGCCTGCGATAGGCAAATAACCCGCGAAACATCATCGCGACGACGAATACGAAATACGCGCCGACGAGAATCGCCAACCACGAAAGATGTCCGGGCGCGCCGGTGGGAACGCTTGAGGCGATGCCGTCTTCAGGTGATAGTTCGAGAATCTCAAGGTCGGTTGTTGTGTATGCCGTTGACGGCGGAGTCACGGCATTGGATTGCCAAAGCGATTCGCACAAACTCTCCAGGGACAACGACCAGCCGGGTCCTGTCGGAGCAATGAACTTGATTAAGACGATGCACCAGAGGGCGGCTTGAAATGATGACGGAATGCGTTTTTGGAACAATCGAACAAACAGCCAGGTCAAAGCGGCGAGGGCCGTACCGTAAAGCAGCGCCTGCCCCATCCACGTCAATGCGGGATTGGCGCTGAATCCCCAAATAGTCGATGCGATGCACGCACTCATGACTTTTTCCTTTTGGATCGCGATGTGGACTTTGGTTTGGCTGTTGATTCACGGTCGGCTTTCTCGCGGTCGGCGATCTTCTTTTCGATGCGTTTGAGATCGGCGGCAGAGAGGTCTGCTTTTTCCGCCAGGTGCATGACCAGATCTTCCGCGCGTCCGTCAAAGACGTTTTGCAGAAACTGCGCAACGCGCTGTCCCATTACCTGATCGCGTCGCACTGCCGGCGAATAGACGAACGGTTGGCGGCTGTTGTCGACCGAAAGCGCCCCTTTGTCCGCCAACGATTTCATCATCGTCATCACGGTCGTGTATGCCGGCTCGTCGCCTTCGATCCGGGTGAGCGCGTCTTTGACCTGCCGCACGGTTTGCGGCCCCTCTTTCCACAGGACCTTGAGAATTCTCAATTCTGCGGCTGTGATGTGCGGCGTTGATTTGCTCATGCCGAGCCTCCTTTACTATTCATATCGGAAGATTACTACGCCCATAGTAGCTCGTCAAGAAAAATCTCAAATAGAAGCGTTCCTGGCGTCTGGGGCGGGATTCTCACGCAGTTGCGGCGAATCAGTAGGCGTTGAGGAGTAGCACGATGATTGCCAGGATCGCCACCGGTGCGGCGTAGGAATGCATCAGGTTTTCAGCGGCCGAGCGGTTGGCCGCGGTCACCGACTTCAACTCGTCGTCGAAGATGACGTTGTTTTTCGGATTCTTCGGGTGATAGACAACCCGCACGGTTTCGTTGGCGCGCTGCCACTTACTCTTTTTCTGATTGGGCGGGCTGTACCAAAGCGCCTGCACGTACCCTTGCTCGTGTTCGAAATAGAATTGCGACGCCTGCGTTGCGTGCGGTTCGTCGATCTGTTCGGATGCGGTGCGACTTTGCAGTCGTCTCGCGGTGGCCAACTTGCCGATGCGCATCAGCCATAGCGCGCGAATGTTCTGCTTGTACATGCACACCAATCCGAAGAGCAGCAACACCAACACGCCCAGCGGAATCGAACTGTGCCACCAGGAGAATTCGCTGGGGCGAGCGCCGCCGATCGACCCGTTGGATGGATCATCCGAATCGCAATTGACCTCGACTGAGTCGCCTTCGCTGTAACGCTTGCCTCGGGTGAAACTGTCGCCGGTGTACTCTTGCCCGTCGACCTCGTATTCGAAGAAGTTCTGATAAACCGTAATGCCAAACTCATGCGAATCCAGTGCATCGACATGGGTGATCTTGCCCTGCACCGTGAGGTCAGCCGGTATGACGTCAAACAGTCGCGCCCAACATGCAGGCCCGTCCAGAATAATGAACACGAAAAAGAACCCAACAACAAACAGCCAGGCCACCTGCATCCCGGTGGCCCCGGCCAACACCGCAAGTTGTGTGTGCCATGGAATCGAGCGCGGCGGCTCGCCTTGACTGATCACGTAATTGGGACTGTCACTGTCGTCGACGGTCCCACCGCCAAATACCGCCACCACGCCAATCCGCAGCAGCATCAATGCGAACCCCGCCCCCACGCAGACAAACGGAAATGCAAGCAACCAAAGTCGGTTTGTCGCGTTGGCAGCATGTTCACGATCGAACACCGAATTCTGCGGATCGTTTGGATCTACAAAGCAGATCGCCGTCGTCCCTGCGGGATGTGCTTCGTAGATCGCCCGCTCCATGATGTCGTCGTCACCCATCGACCCGATGAGCAGATCGATTCGATCGTTTTCGTAGGTTTTGCCTTTGAATTCGTAGGTGTAGACAAGATTAAGGTAGGCGCGATCGTCACCGCCACCCTGCGTTCCCCACTCGCAGGTTTTGATCGTGCACGGCGTTTCAGTCCAGGACTTGGCGGCTTCTGTATCCCGGATCACAGCATGGCGCAGGTACAGCAACCCGCACCCGATCCCCAGTGGAATCAGCGTAAACGCGAGGATTGCTGCGAGGATCCCCAATCCGCTTTTGATTTCGCTGCCCATGCTCGCTTCCCGACGCGCCGTTCGATCTGCCAATACAATCCCGCTGATTTCGCGGCGGCTATGGTTCGGCGTGCGTCAGGATGATGGGTTCCGGCGTCAACGTTTCGATCTCGAGCGGTGTAACCGTCAATTCGACGTTGGTCGGCATGGCGTTCGTGGCTGTTTGATCCAGACCGTAGTTCTGGAATGAACCGGCTTCACTGGTGCTCGAGACCGGACTGTCGAAGTCATAATCGATGGTGCCAGTTTCTGACACTTTTTGAATCCAAACGTCAGAGAATGACTCGCCAAACGAATCCGAATTCGCGAGGAAGATGTACCCCTCGTCTTCGGTGACGGCGATCGGTGTCGAGACAGCGGCGTACTGGATCGTACCGCCCGCCCTGTCGCGGCCTGGCCCGCCGTATGTGGTGGTCCAGAGCACTTCCAATTCCGGCGTCAGCCGAATGACCCATAGGTCCGTTTCGCTTCCCAGCCCGGCACTTCCGGCAATGATAAGTCCGCCGTCGGGTGTGCCCAGACCGTAGAATGCTTGTTCATAGTACGTTCCCGAGTCGTAAACCGTCGAGTCCAACAACAAACCGCTGCCGCCGAGTTTGGCGACCAGTGCATTATCGCTAGTGCTACCGACGATCTTGTAATTCCCGTCGTTGTCGGCGACGACGCTGTGCATCCGTTGATTCCCGCCGGAAGAACCGTCAAACACGTATTGCCAAATTGGGTCACCGTTCGCATCAAACTTGGCGACGTTGAATCCGGTATTGGAAACACCGTAGGAATTCGTCGGGCCTGTCGCGACGAGGTTGCCGTCGAGGTCGACGGCCATCCCGTCGATTTGATCACCCGCATCACCGCCGATGCGTTTCGCCCACAAGACCTGCCCGTTTTGATCAAATGCGGCGACGAACATGTCGCTTCCCGCGCCAAAATCATACATCCCGCCAACGACGAAATTGCCATTCAATTCGACAAGCGTGTGTCCACCAATCGATTCCTCGGCCGAATACTCATTGGCCCAAATCACATCGCCATTGTCATCGACGTGGACGAGGATAATTTCATCGATGCCCGAACCAACATCGCTGCATAGAAAGACATATCCCCCACCAGGATGTTGAACGATCGCAATCGCCTGGTTGATGTCGTCGTACGCCTGCTGCCAACTGACTTGTCCGAGCTTGTCGAGTTTGATCAGCCACGCGTCGCGCGTACCGCCGGAGAACGATGACGATCCGCCGGCAAAGAGGCTGCCACCGTCAGGCGTTCCGATGACGGCCAACGGGTTTTCAGTGTTGTCGAATTCAGCCGTTCCTTGAAACGTTCGCGACCAGGCCACAACCTGCGAACCGCCAGCCGGTGCGGGACCGCCTGCGTTGCCCAGGTCGATCGAGGCGGTGATTGGATCGGTTTCGTAGTCAGCGATGGTGATGTCGAAGACGCGCACGAACACGCCCGCAAGCGCTTCTGCTCCCGCGCTGAGTGTCCACCACGGATTGGCAGAGGCATCGACTTCGCCTTCCACGAATCCACGAAGTTCACCGTAAACACCCGCGATACCGTAAGCAGCTAACTCGGCCCGCGGACCGGCCCAGACTTTCGCCGAACCCTTCGCACCATCGCGAAAATTCGGCGCGTCGAAATCGGCATTGCTGTCGAATTCCGACACGGGGCTGAAGCCGCCGTTTTGATATCCGAATCCGACGCGCACCGAGGCATCCGATTGAATCCCGGTCGTCAAGTCAGCCGTCACCGTCCCATTCACGCCAACGCGAAAGACGATGCGCGGAACGAGTACGACCGGTACGGGCCCGATCGAAAACGTGATCGGCGTTAATTCGATGGTTTCAAGGATTTCCGTTTCGGCGAAGGTGGCTTCCCGTCCAGCCGAAACGCGAATACCGGCTTGCTGATCGGAACCGATCTCGAATGTGAGCTTCTGCAACGAAAAGCCGCTGATCTCGATGTCGAAGCCCATGGTCGGGACGAATGAGAAGTTGCCATCGAGCCAAACGCGGTCCTCTCGCGTCGCCGGATTGCCATCGGCGTCATAAAGTTCGTAATCGTTGAAAGCAAAGACAAGCCCCACGCCACCCGCGAGTCGCTGGACCTTTGCCGAAAACCCGTCGCGATGCCGGCTCGTGCGCGTCACGATCTGGTCTTCGGTGAGGGTAATCTCTTCACTGAGCGAACCTTTTTCGATCGCTTCGGTGAGCGTGGCTTGATCCGTGTTGACCGTCACCGTGCCGCCATCACGTTCGACACCGGTCACCTTTCGCAGCAATCCGTAAGGCAACATCTCGACATGCGTTCCGCACACCAGGACATCGTCCGAGTTTAGTTGCGACAGCGTGGACGTCTCCTGATTGAAGACGAGCTTCGACAAATCCGCGTCGATCGATTCGACAGCATTGAGATCTTCGGCTGACAGGAACTTGGTCGTCTCGGGAATGATGACATCGCCATTCGAGCCGCCGCCGCCATCACCGCCACTCGGCGCAGTACAGCCCCCCGCAATCCCAATGCCGATCACAGGAAGGACCGCAGCAAACCAACATTTCGCTGCACCGATTCCCCATCGATTCGATCGTGTACCACGCATGTTCAGATTCCCCACAGATTGGACCCCGGACCCGATTGCTGAAGGCTGGAATTATGTCAAAACGATACGTGTCCGTCTATTCGAATCTGATCCAACGCCGTTTGCGGGTACTCGGGACGACGAAAGGAACTACGTGGATTGTAGGATGAGTCCCGTGCGCAAGACGGCTACGAGACATATTGAGAGTGATATTGGCCGAGTTCTTGCTCGCGTATTGGAGAAGGAATCGAAGCAGCAAGCTCAAGATTTGCGGTATCGTGCGATCAGTCCAAAAGCGTGCAGTGCATTAGTCGACGTCCAGTCCGTAGGCCCAAGGTGACCCGGTGGTGTATTTCCAGCCGACCTTGGGTTCGCCTGCGT
>JAUIEW010000003.1 GCA_030429365.1 Phycisphaerae bacterium | reverse complement strand
CGTCACGCATGATCAGGAAGAGGCGATGGCGTTGGGCGACAGGATCGCCGTGATGAATCGGGGCGAGCTTCTGCAGTGTGCGTCGCCTCGCGAAGTCTACGAGCAGCCGATCAATCGATTTGTTGCCGGCTTCGTTGGCGTGCCCCCGATGAACTTCATCGACGGTGAGATTGTCGAGGTCAACGGGCCATCCGGTGGAACACGCTTAGGCTTTGATGCCGGATTCGGCATGTTGGAATTGCCCGATCGGGCCCAATCGATTCTGGCGGGCCATCTGGGTGACGCGATGGTGTACGGCGTCAGGCCCCAGGGTGTCAGGCTCGATGCGGCAAGCCCGATCAAGCTGACAGTGACGCTTGTCGAGTTGTTGGGACGAGAGTCTGACGTGTACTTGCAGTGCCCAGATGTTGGCCGATCGGTTGGTCAAAACTTGGTCGCGCGCGTTTCTACGGAGACGCAAGTGACAGAAGGTGACACCGTTGGCGTTTGGTTTGATGTTGATCGCGTCCACGTATTTGAATCGGGCGAGAATGGCATGAATATGACATACGCAGGAAAAGCAGAAGGTGTTGCCCCGGCAGCATCGCTTGCAGGGGTTGGCACCAGTGCGAACTGATCCGACCATCCTGTTTGTGGCATTGGCTTGCCCCGAATACGCAGTTGCGAAGCAATTGGTTGGATGCGCTGATAGAAAAAGTTCAGGCCTGCGTGGAGTTCGAACGATGCGATAGGGCAATCACTTGCCATATTGGGTTCGTGTCGGTTCGAAAGTGGGTTTGCCTCTAGCGCCCGCTTTTTTGTTTTTTGTACCGGGCGAAGGGCTTGTTTGAGTCAATGGGGCGTCGTTTGGCCCTGTGTTTTAAGGCAATTAGGTATTTCGGGCGCGCATGGACGCCGGTATTCCGTGCAACGATGAAACAGAACAAGGTGTCAATGTCATGATCAATCAGGACCTGCTCAAGGTTGTCGAGCACATCAGTCGCGAAAAGAACATCGACAAGCAGATGGTGTTTGAAGATCTCGAGATGGCGATGTTGTCTGCGGCCCGCAAAGCGTACGGCGCCGCCAATGACGTCGTCGTCCGAATCGATCGGACCACCGGCGAAATCAATGCCACCCGCGACGATGAACCCATCAGCATGAAAGAGTTGGGGCGTATCGCCGCCCAGACGGCCAAGCAGGTGATGATTCAAAAGTTTCGCGAAGCCGAGCGCGACAGTCTGTTCGAAGAATTCTCGGAGCGTGTTGGTCAGATCATCACGGGGACCGTCGCCCGCTACGAAGGTGGAGCGCTCGTGCTGCACCTCGGACGGACCGAAGGTTTTCTGCCCCGCAGCGAACAGATTCCCGGTGAAACGCATCATCCCGGTGAGCGTGTCCGCGGCATGATCCTCGACGTGCGCGAGCAGCCGCACGAGGTGCGCATCGTCTTGACGCGAACCCATCCGGATTACATCCGCCGCCTGTTTGATCTTGAAGTGCCCGAAGTGGGCGAACGCATCATCGAGATTAAGGCGCTGGCGCGAGAAGCAGGGTACCGCACGAAAGTCGCGGTTGCCTCGATCGATTCAAAGGTCGATGCCGTCGGCGCTTGCGTCGGTGTTCGCGGCAGTCGTATTCGCAACATCGTTGACGAACTCAACGGCGAGAAGATCGACATCGTGCGTTGGAACGAATCGTCGCAGGTGTTGATCGCCAACGCGCTCAAGCCGGCAGAGGTGCAGGAGACGGCGCTCTGTTTTGAAATGGGACGCGCGTCGGTGGTTGTTGCAGAAGATCAGTTGTCGCTAGCGATCGGTAAACGCGGTCAAAACGTTCGATTGGCTGCCCGCTTGACGGGTTGGGATATCGACATCGTCACGCCGGGTGACTACGACAAGGGCATCGACCAGATGAGCACCGCCCTTCGCGAGATCGAAGGTGTGGACGACATCCTCATCGAGAAGTTTTTGGCGATGGGCATCATCAACCTTGCAGACATTGAAGAGGTTGGTGTCGAGCCGCTGGTCAGCGAATTGGAACTCGAAGAGGAGTTGGCCAAGGTCGTGGTCGAGTCGGCGAAGAAAGCTGCCGAACGTTTCGCGGCTGAAGACCAAGCCGCCAAAGAGTTGGCTGCGGCTGAGGAAGCGGAACGGGCGCTGTCGGGCGAGACTGCCTCGGAGAGCGCGGACGAATCTGTCGCCGCAATTGACAGTCAGGCGGCGGCTGTGGATTCAGCCGACAGTTTGGCGGCTGGCGAAGTTCCGACTTCAAGCGTCGCGGTTGAAGAAAAGTCTGAAAGTGAAGCGTCGGCGGACGAAGAGTCGGTCGCTGAACGAACTGAATAAGAGAATCGCACCCGGTTGATTGCCGTATGGGTCGGTCTCCGGTTGATAATGGGTCTGATGGAGAAGTGTTTTGGCTGAAAAAATGCGCGTTCACATTCTCGCGAAGGAATTGAACGTCACGAGTAAAGACATCCTTGCCAAGTGCCGCGCCGAAGAGATCGACTTGAAGAATCACATGTCGACGCTTGGGCCCGGTTTGGAGGCCACGGTGCGCGAGTGGTTCAGCGAAGGTGCGCACATTCATGTCGTCGAAAAGACGGCGAAGGTGGATCTCAAGAAGGCGCGAAGCAAGGTCAAGAAGAAGACCAAGGCCAAGTCTTCCAAGACCACCGCGGGCAAGGATTCGGAAACCGGAACCGCCGTCGCAGAACTTGACGCTCCCGAGTCAATCGCCGAGTCCAAATCGGAAGCGACGACTGCGAAGAAACCGAAGGCTAAGAAATCGGTAAGTACTCCCAAGACCGTGACGAAGTCGGCCGAGCCGGTTTCGACGACTGCGACGGATGTCGTTGAGCCGCGAGCAGATGCTGCGGACGTCCAATCAGATGCCGCTGAAGTTGCCGAACCACAACAGGGCGCGATGGACATCGCAGCCGAGGCGCCGGCGGTTACGCCTCCAGCGGTGGAAGCGCCGGTTGAAGAGGCGCCTGAAGAGCCCGAAGAGGCGGTTCAGCCGGCAGGTCCGCAGAACGTTCCTGCTCCGGCGAAGCTTTCCGGCCCGCGCGTTGTGCGGTACGAAGCGCCCGAAGAGTACACGATCCCGAGACGCGGACCCCGTCGATCCAAGCCGTCGGATTCCGACCGGGCGGCGGCCCGAGGCGCCGATGTCGCTATGCCGGGTGATGCACCTGGCCCATCGGATCGGGGTGGTAAGCGGCGTGGCGGAAAAGCCGTCGAGCAGAAATCGAGCAACCGCAAGCTTTCCGGTCGTCGCGAAAGCCTTCACGAGCGCGAAGTCGGTGAGCGGCTCAACGAATGGAACAATCAGGATCTGGCCGAGCGCCGCGCGCGGTTGCGTGGTGCGACTGGCCGACGACTTGTTTCGCGCCGCGCCCGCAGCAAGGGCGGCGGTGGCGGCAGGGTCGACGCAGCGCCAATCACCGAAGCTCAATTGGAAGAACCGATCACGGTGAAGCAGTTCTGCGCGGCTCTGGGTGTTCCGTTCCAGCGTTTGTTCCCAATCTTCCAAAAGGAACACGGGTTGATGCTGTCGGTGATGAGCGTCATTCCGACGGAAGTGGCTGAGTTGGTGGCGACCGAACTCGGTGTCGATGTGACCATCGTCAAAGCGAAGACCGGAATGGAAAAGGTCAAAGAAGAGCACGACGCGATCAAGCGCAAGAAACTCGATCGCCGCCCGCCGATCGTGACGATCCTGGGACACGTGGACCACGGCAAGACGAGTTTGCTGGATCGAATCCGCAAGGCACGTGTAGCCGCCGGCGAAGATGGCGGTATTACGCAGCACATCAGTTCGTATCACTACAACGTGGGTGATACGTCGGTGACGTTCCTGGACACGCCGGGGCACGAGGCATTCACGGCGATGCGGGCCCGCGGTGCGCAGGTGACGGACGTTGTCGTGCTGGTCGTTGCAGCGGACGACGGCATCATGCCACAGACGGTTGAGGCGATTAACCACGCCAAAGCGGCTGAAGTGCCGATTGTTGTCGCGCTCAACAAGATCGACCTCGGTACGCAAAACGTCACGAAGATCTACACGCAGCTTACCGAACATGGCCTCACGCCGGCTGGCGACTGGGGCGGTGAGATCGACGTGGTGCATACGTCTGCGACCACAGGCGAAGGTGTCGATGAGTTGTTGGATCACCTTTCGACGCTCGCCGATCTGCACGAATACAAAGCCGACAAGACCATCCCCGCGACCGGTGTCGTCATCGAAGCCGAGAATCGCCAGGGGGCTGGTCCGGTCATGCAGGTGATCGTCCGCGACGGGACGGTCAAAGTTGGACACGTCGTCGTTTGCGGTAATGCGTACGGTAAGGTTCGCTCGATTCGCGACGATCGCGGTAAGTCGGTCAAGTCGGCGGGTCCGTCGATGCCGGTTGAGCTTTGGGGCATGAGCGAAGTTCCCTCGGCGGGCGATGAGTTCTACGTCGTCGAGAACATGCAGCGGGCCAAGCTGGTGGCGGAAGAAGTGAAGAGCCAGCGGGTCAGCGACGCGCGGTCATCGGTGAAAAAAGCCCGCAGCCTCGAAGACCTGGTCAAGATGCGAAGCGGGGCCGATGTTCAGGAACTTCCCGTCATCGTCAAAGCAGACGTGGACGGTTCGGTGGATGTATTGGTGCAAACGCTCCAGCAATTCCCGGACAATGAAGTCCGCTTGAATGTGCTCCATGCCGGAATCGGGTCAATCACCGACAGCGACATCCACCTGGCTGACGCTTCCAACGCAATCATTATTGCGTATCGGGTGACGGTCCCATCCAGCACCCGCAAGCTGGCCGAACAGAAAAACGTCGACATCCGAAACTACAAGGTCATCTATGACGTCACAGATGACATCAAGAAGGCGCTCGAGGGTCTGCTCACACCCGATGAGAAGATTGAGATGCGCGGGTCGGCTGAGGTTCGGGAGATGTTCCGTATCTCGAAGTTGGGCCTGGTCGCGGGTAGCTACGTTCGCGAAGGTGTGATTAACAACAAGCATCTGGCCCGCGTCATTCGCGACGGTGTCTTGGTTCGCGACAATTGCAAGTTTGAATCGCTCCGCCGCTTCAAGGACGACGCCAAGGAAGTCCGAAACGGGATGGAGTGCGGTATCCGCCTTCAGGGCTTCGACGACATCAAAGCCGGTGACACCATCGAGACCTACGAGGTTATCAAGATTGCCCGAACTCTCGAAGATGCCGCAGCCGCCGCAGGAGCCGATTCGTAGAAATGGGCCAATCGGCAGTGGAATCGCGGACTGGTGTGAACACGTCGGGTGAATCGATGGTATAAAGATTTGAAACTGTGTCGTCATGCGACGGTATGCCAGCGACACGTCAGTATGCTGAAAAACTAGTGTACCAAATAATTTTCGGGCTATGATGATCGCATGATCGAATTCAAAGGCGAATGTGGCCACACCATTCGAGCCAGGGATGAGGATTCCGGGAAAATTGTCCGGTGCTCGTATTGTGGCAAGGAAGCGTTGGTGACGCGTCAGGCGCAAGACGACCTTGATGTCCTGTTCGACCAGGTCGAGCAGACAGGTTCGTACGATGCCCAGGCGACCCGGGTTGGCCAGAAGTTCCATAAAGCCAAAGCGCGACAGGAAAAGCGCATCGCAGCGGGTAAGCCTGCGAACGCGTTTGATCCGTTCGATATCGCGATGAAGATGACCTATGTGGCGGTCATCATCATTCTCGTGTTTGTGGGGATCAAATACGTGCCGGGCCTGTACCACAAATTGGTTGGTGGAGAGCCCGAGCAGAAACCGCCGCAGCAGGTGGAGCGTCCGAATTCCGGTGGAAACACGCCGTCCGCACCTCGAACGCGAAAGGGGTTGTTGGCGGAGTCTTTAAGTTCGCAGCAGGAAGGCGTGTACGTCAGCAGCGTGCCATCCGGCGCGGGGATCTATCACCTGCCGAAGACGTCGGTGACGGGGTCGATTCTGGAAGACCCGATGGCCAACAAGAATATCCGCACGAATCGCGCGCTTCGGTTGAACCCGGGCAAACACACGATCGCGGTGGCCATCCGGATCAACGACGCCGAATTGATGAAACTTCCCGAGTACGAAGACTTGCGCCGCAAGATTGAGCGTAACGAAGGCGACAAAGATAAGGCCATTCGTGATTATTTCATTCCGGACGGTAGCGTCGCGACCCGGGTGGAAAAGCTGCGTGGGGCTTTGCATCTGGTGCGTGTATTTGAATGCGAGGTCGACAGCCTGACTTGGGAATCTACGACGGCGGTATTTCTCCCGCGCAAGCTGTCGCCCGAAGACACAATGAAGTATCTGCCGCGCAAAAAGCAGTTTGGTTTTGAAAGTGTCGAGGCGCAGCGCGAGCTTGATTTCTATGAAGTTCCCCGATCGGATCTGTCTTTTGTCGAGGATGTCTTGGAGCGCATTGGAGTCGCAAGTTACAAGAATCCCAATGACGGAACCTATCGGTTGTTTTACATCGACCCTGCGACGGGCGCGGTGATCTCACGGAGGATCAATCCGTGATGGCGAGGTTTCCTGCGCGGCCGAATCGGGGCGCAGTCCTGCTGTTTGAATCCAACCTAACATGGTTTTGGGCGTCCTAACGTTGGAGTTGGTCATCTATGAAGCGCAGTCGCTGAAGGATAAGCGGCGCGTCGTAAAGAGTCTGAAGGAGCGCATTCGCAACCGGTTTAACGTGTCGGTTTCCGAAGTGGAACATCAAGAACTTCGCCAGCGGGCCGGGTTGGCTGTGGCGATGGTGTCAAACGATGCCAAGTTGGTTCACGGGTGTTTTGATCAAATCGTCGGGATGGTCGAGAAGGACTCGGTTGCGTCACTGTTGTCGTTTGAAAAGGAAATTCTTTAGCGGGTCTGATCCGATACCAGGCAGTATTGTTAAGCGGTGTCGCACGATCGGTGGCGAAGAATAGTTGACCCAGCATCCATGAAATCATTTCGTACAGACAAGATGGCCAGCCTCATCAGAACCATCACCAGCGACATGATCGCGAACAAGGTTCACGATCCGCGCATTGGCAAGTTCGTCAGCATCACCCGCGTCGAAGTCACACCGGACATGCAGATGGCGAAGGTTTTCGTCAGCGTGATGGGCAGCGAAGAGGAACAGCGCAGCACGATGCGTGGCCTCAAGAGCGCCCAGGGGCTGATCCAACGCGCGGTGGCCAAGGGCGTGACGGCCCGCATCTGTCCGCATCTGACGTTTATCAGCGATCATTCGATCAAGAAAGCGGCGGAGATTATGGAGATCATCAATCACAATGCGGCAGAAATGGGCCCGCCCGATGGTGAATCTCTAAAAGGCGAATCGCTTGAGGCCAATACCGATGTCGAGACGGCATCGACGGCAGAGTTGGCCAACGAAGAAACAGGCGTCAACAAAGAAACAGATAGCGCAAAGTCGGTTGAAGTAAACCCTAGTAACGGAGTCCAACCATGAAGAATGGGACTCTCTATGCCAAGAAGATCAAACAGGCGTACAACAAGTTTCGCGGATCGCGCACGAGCGAGCCGCCGGAGGTGCGTCCACCAGTCGAGCAGTTGATTTTGGGCGTGCTCAGTCAGGAGACATCGCTCGAGCGCGCCGAGAAAGCGCTGTCGCAGATTCTTGACGACATGGTGGACTACAACGAATTGCGCGTCTCGACGCCGGCGGAGGTATCGTCGTCGATCGGTAAACACATTCCGCGCAGCGTGCAACGGGCCAAGACGCTGCTAACGGTGCTCAACGCCGTGTACCAGTTGGAATACACGATCTCGCTCGACCACCTTTCATCCAAGGGCGTGCGCGAGGTTAAGTCGTACCTCTCGGAACTGGAAGGGATGACCCCCTACGCGATGGCGTCGGTGATGCTGTGGAGTCTGGGCGGACATGCCATTCCGGTGAACGATGTCGCGCTGGAGTTTCTCAAGGAAAACGACCTGGTCGATGAGAATGCTACCGGGGCTGAGGTGCAGTCGTTTCTTGAACGGCACGTGAGTTCCGCCGACGCCAAGGAATTCTGCATGGACCTGGATGCGATCGTCGGTTCGAAGTCGTTTGCGTTCAATGGCAAAGCCAAAGCCGCCAAATCGGCGAAATCCGCCAAGACGTCCAAGAAAAAGGCCAGTTCCAGCAAAGCAGGCACCGCCAAAACGACGAAGAAAAAGAGTACGGCCAAGAAGAAAACCAGCGCCAAGGCCAAGACGAAGAAGAAAAAGTCGCCCTCCAAAAAGTAGTTTCCAACCCAGACGATTCCGTACACCACACCGGGCTGGTCTCTACGGTCCGGCGGCATTAAATCCCGATGGGCGATCATCTTGGTCGGCTTGCCCGCGTTCGCCACAGGAGGCGGTCGCGATGGGCCCAGTGCCGGCCATGAGCCATGTGTCGCAAGGAGTGACGGTATGTTGAGAGACGGTCGAGTCAGGGCATTCGCGGTGACGTTCATACTCTTGGCGAATCCGGTTGTGTTCTCCGCGACGGTTTGGGCTGCTGCCCCCAATTCTTCTGCAGACATTTTTGGCGATACTGCCCCAGTGCTTGACGAGCCAAAAGCGCATGTTCATTTTGACGAACTAGAGCCGTCAATCACCATTGAGCCTGATGGGGATTCGGTTGCCGAACCACTTGCGGATCGCGTCAAGCGGGCACTCGACCGGGCAGCGACACTTCGCGACGACAGTCGTTTTACGGAAGCGATGATCGAACTCGAAAAGGCCCAGCGCATCACGCCGGGCGATCGCCGAGTACACCGCGCGTTGGCGCTGACGGC
The DNA here is from genome assembly GCA_030429365.1 of Phycisphaerae bacterium. Classification (GTDB taxonomy): domain Bacteria; phylum Planctomycetota; class Phycisphaerae; order UBA1845; family UBA1845; genus UBA1845. The sequence goes on along the minus strand of JAUIEW010000003.1, from coordinate 50,779 downwards.
TTGGCAATCGGGCGGACAGCAGCGGGCCCGTTCGCACATCAAGATCGTGCTCGATGCGAGCGAAGATGACATTACCTGTCACTACATTCTCGGTCGGTTGGCCGCGAGCCGATTTGAGAGCGAAACCGCGATCCTCGAATACCGCAAAGCGCTGAAATGTTCGACCGATGATGATACGCAGTACTTCAAACGACTTGCGAGCCTGGAGCTATTCGAAGCCCTTCTAGCGAGCGGACATATCACTGCCGCCCTCGATTTGTACAAGGTCCTCAGCGAGATGGCTGAACTCAATGACACCAACAGTGCGGCTGTTCCGGGTTGGGCCAAGAAGTTGGAGTTGGCCAGTTCTCAGCTTTGGAAGCGGGCGGCTTGGGCGCACGAGCAACTTGGCGAATACGAGCAGGCCGCCAGTCTGCTTCGCGACAATTATGGTGAGAACGGTCCGCCTGCGGATGAGCAGTTGGCGTTTGCCAAGTTGCTGGCCCGAACCGGCGAGATGGACGCGGCGACGAAATATGCCCAGGCGGCGCTGACGAGCCAGCCAGCGGCCATCGACGTGTTGATGGCGATTTACAAGCATCAGAATCGACCCGACGCGATCGTTGAGGAATTCGAATCTGCGATACAAGCGGGAGATACCAGCCCCAAGGTGGTCGCCGCTTATGCTGGCGCGCTGATCGAGTTTGATCGCCGCGATGAAGCCGTTCGGTTGATGAAGGATCAACTCACCAAGCCATCGCCAACCGTTGAGACGATGAAGGCCGCGGTCGAGGTGTTTCTGGCGGCGAAGGCCTGGGATGCAGCGGTCGAAGCGATGGCCGACACCGTTCGCCGGCATCCGGAGGCAGCGACCGATATTGTCGAATGGATTCAAAATCACGCAGCCGCCAACAAAGAATCCGGTCTAACCGCACTGACCAGTACTGATCCGAGAGATGCCCCCAGACCGCAGGATTTCGCGACCGCGTTCGTATTGGGAAATGTTGCACTGGCGTTTGATCAAGACGAAGCCGGTCGCACCTGGCTCGAACGATCGCTGGACGATCGGCCTGCCTTCATCTCCGCGCGCGTTTCCTTGGCACAAATCTATCTGGATCGATGGAAATGGGAGAAGGCAATCGAGATCGCGACGCCCGATCAATTCCAGTTGGACCGCGACACGCGACTGGAGGTTATTGCCGGGAAAGCCTGCCTGGGATTGGACGACCCGCAGAACGCGATCGGGCATTTCGAGTCCGCCGTTCGGCTTCACCGTGGCAATATCGAAGCGATGTTGGCGTTGGCCGAACTGTATGAGGCGCAGCGTAATCCGACTGCGGCACGGCGACAGCTGGAGAAGATCATTCGGATCGACGCGTTCAATGAAAAGGCCCGCAGCCAGTTGTGTTTGAATCATTTGGAGACAGGCGATCGACGCGCGGCGGCTGAACAGATTCAAAAGCTTCGGATTCACCGGGCATCGCCAACGGTGGTGGCGCAGTGCGTCGCCGCCCTCGAGTTCGACGCGCGATCGCCCGACTATGATCGATTCCGCAAGACGCTTCAGGAGGCCATCGATGCCTCCAAACCGGATGCGCAGACGCTGCGGCTTATCGGCATGTCTTACATGCAGCAGTCGGACTGGGGCGAAGCAATCAAGGCGATCGAAGCGGCGCTGGCGTTGGACGCCGGCAACGTTGAGGCGCTGGGCATGTTGCTGGAATGTCGCACGCGGACCCTTGAATTCGATAAGGCGTTGGCATTGCAGAATGCCTTGTTGGAGCGTCACCCGCATCGTCGCGTGTGGAAGCGAAACTTGCTTGAGTTGCTATTGACTGACCAACAGTTTGAAGAGGCAATCAAATATGCCCAGCAGTTGATTGCGGAACCGGACGCGAATCCCAATTTCATTCTGCAGGCCCGGTTCGAAATCATCTCCGCGTATCGTGCGCTTGGGAAAGACACCGAGGCGATGAAGGAAATGGAGATGTGGCGGCATAAGGAAAGCGACAATCCAGTCGTCCTCCACTACGTGATTAAAGCGTTTCAGGATTATGGAAACCACAGTCGCGCAATGGAACTGATCCGCAGGTGGAAGACGGATATTCACGGAGGGTATGCACGTGATGACCTGACCGATGTCTGGCAGGACCTACTGCCCGAACAGCGCAGCGAAGTTCTCGAACTCCTGCTCGATGCCGTCAATACCGATCCGCAGAACGATCAATTGCACACGTGTCTGATTGGATTCCTGAGAGTCACCAAGCAATATGATGAAGCGCTGGCCCTCGCCAAGAACAGTGCGGTGGACGGTGTGTTCAAGGGGCAGTACCTCCAGGAATTGCAGTTGATTTATGAAGCGACTGGACAAGTTGATGACGCCATCGATGTCATCGAGGGGATGATGGCCGACCGCGCCGAAGAAGCTGCAAGAAATCCCGACCTGGATGCCTACTTAAAGCAATTCTTGGTACAGGTGATGATCAATGGCGGTCGGGCGGAAGAAGCCGTCGAGCGACTTAAGGAATGGGCCAGGCAAGCCCGCGATGCAGGACAGCGAGGAACCGAGTTTCTATGCTTGAGCCTGCTCTCGGTCGCCTACCAGGAAATCGGCGAGTTCGACAGCGCCCGTCAGGCTCTTGACAGTTATTTCAAACGCGACCCGACAAACGTCGGGTTGCACAACGATTTTGGGTATACGCTGGCTGACATGGGCGTGGAACTGGATCGGGCTGAGAAGCTGATCAGGGTCGCCGTCGGCGAATCGCCCAGAAACAGCGCGTATCTGGACAGTCTAGGCTGGGTCCTTTACAAGAAAGGGCAGTTCGCTGAGGCGAAGCGTTGGTTGACGCTGGCTCGAAACGGACTCGAAGGGCGAGACCCGGTGATTTACGACCACCTGGGAGATACCCTGTGGCAATTGGGTGAGAAGGAAGCGGCCGTCGCGACTTGGACCGAGGGGCTCAAACTCGTCCAGAAAAGGATCGACCATCCGCCATCAACCGGTGCGGACCGGCGAACCGCCGAGGCGGTCAAGGCCAAACTGAACGCTGCGAAGAACGGCGGTGAGCCGAAGTTGGCCGACGTTGTCGGTGCAGTCGTCGAAACGTCCAAATCAGAGTAAACTATCGCCCGCTATCGAGGGCACCCGCTATCGAAAGCACGTGGGTTAAGCGAATCCGGCGTCGCGGCATCGATCCATATGATGAAGCGTACCGACGGATGAAACGGCAAACGTAAGAAGGAATCAAGTCGATGTCAGGTCACTCAAAGTGGTCCACGATCAAGCATAAGAAAGCCGCGACCGACGCCAAGCGCAGCAAAGCCTGGAGCAAGGTGTCGCGCGATATCACGGTGGCTGCCAAACTGGGCGGTGGCGATCCGGAAGCGAATCCGAGGTTGCGGTTGGCGGTCGACAAAGCCAAGTCGGCGAACATGCCCCGCGACACCATCGAACGCGCGATTAAGAAGGGCACCGGCGGACTTGAAGGCGTCACTTACGAAGAGTGCGTGTACGAAGGTTATGCGCCCGGTGGAGTGGCGGTCATGTGTTCGGCGCTGACCGACAATCGCGCCCGCACTGCGCCGGAAATCAAAAAGATCTTCGAACGCTCCGGGGGCAATCTCGGCGCGGTCGGCAGCGTGGCTTGGATGTTTAATCAGCGCGGTGTGATCGTCGTCGCTGCCGATGCCGTGGCGGAAGACAAGATCATGGAGTTGGCGTTGGAAGCCGGCGCCGAAGACATCGACTCCGGTCCCATCTGCCACGAGATCAGCTGTTCACCCGATGACTACCTTGCTGTCAAAGGCGCGATCGAAGCCGCGAACATTCCCATCGAGTCAGCCGAAATCTCAATGGTTGCAGACACCACCGTCGCCGTCGATCTTGAGTCGGCGAGGAAGATTGTCAAACTCATGGACGCATTGGAAGATCACGACGACACACAAAGCGTATCCTCCAACGTGGATATCCCGGACGACATCTTCGCCCAGATGAAAGACGACTAGCAGAATAGGCCCGCCACGAACCCTGACGACGACCCACCGGTAACGCATCGATATGGAGCTGAACGAATTCGGTCACAATGACGCTCCGTTCATTCCTGTCGCCACCCCGATCGATGGTCCTGTCGAGCCGCCAGAGCCGTCGGATCCGATGTTGCTCGAAAGGATGTCGCGCGCGCGAGCGATGGCTCATCTTGCCATCCTGACGGTCGTCTTCGTGGCCTTGCAGGTCGTGGTGATCGTTGGCTTCGTCGTCAGCAAGGGTGGCAACGTCTCCGAAGAAGAATTGACCAAGTCGGTCGTGCCCCTGGTGATTACGGTCGCGGTGGGGTTGGTGCTTGTGTTCTGCGCCCTTGGTTTGACGTGGAACGCATCGTGTTCGGCCGCCTCGATCGGATTATCGTTCTCCCGTTGGCACATTGACTGCCTTTGGGGAATTGTCGTCGCCGTCGCCAGCCAGGTTGCCTTCTTCGTGACAATGATGGTCATCTTTGTCATTTGGCCCGGGATGCGGGAGCAGATGGAGGCCAACCCCGACCGCATCAGCGAAATGCTCCCGCCCATGCACCCGGCGCTGCTGGTCGGTTTGATTGCATTGGTGGCGTTCTGGGAGGAGGCGATTTTCCGAGGCGTGCTGGTGACACACCTTCGCCGTGCCACCGGTAATTGGATTGTCGCAACCCTCGTCGGCGGCTGCCTGTTTGGCGCGATGCACATCAACATTCAAGAGCCGATCATGGCCGTTCCCTTGGCTGTGATCGGGGTTATATGGACGCTGTTCATGATCTGGCGGCGGTCAATCGTAGCCTGCGTGGTGGGGCACGCCCTCTTTAATCTGGGGCAGCTCTTCATGCTTGGTCATCTGACCAATTCGGCTCCAACGCCCTAAATGTTGGCGTGATAGCGTCAGCTCTGCTATGATTTTAGCTTCAAAGTCAAACGTATTGGAGTTATATGCAGAAGCATCCCGACCTTCCCAAACCGTTCGCCGATCTCGGTGTCGAACCGCCCATTCTCAGAGCCCTGGCTAAAATCGGCTACGAGGAACCTTCGCCCATTCAACGGGAGATGATCCCCAAGATCCTCTCTGGTCACGATGTGCTCGGGCAGGCCAAGACCGGTACAGGCAAGACCGCCGCCTTCGGCATTCCCACGTTGCAGAAGTTGGATCGCAACAAGGGGTTGCAGGCGCTGTGCCTCGTGCCCACGCGCGAATTGGCTGTGCAGGTGACGGGGGAACTGCGCCGCATCGGTGAATACGCCAAGGTGCGCTGCGTTGCGGTGTATGGCGGGCAGAAGATTCAGACCCAGGTTCATCAGTTGGGCAAGAAGCCGCACTTTTGTGTTGGCACGCCAGGCCGCGTGATGGACATGATGGGGCGAGGTCATCTCGACATACGAAACGTTGAATTCGCCTTGCTCGATGAAGTCGATCGCATGCTCGACATCGGTTTTCGCGACGACATCAAGAAGATTCTCGGTCAGATACGGGCCGCCCACCAGACGGTGTTTGTGTCGGCGACGATCGACGGTGAGATTCGGCGTCTTTCGAAGCAGTACATGAAAGATCCGCAGGAGATTAACGTCTCACGCGATAGCCTGACGGTCGACATGATCGATCAGTTCTTCATCACGGCGGAGCGGCGCGATAAGGATCGGGCGATCAAGGCGATCCTCAAGAACGACAACCCCGATCGTGTCATCGTCTTCACGAATACGAAAGCGGCCGCCCGCAAAGTTGCGGCCCGACTTCACAAAGAAGGCTTCGGGGCGATGGAGATTCACGGCGACCTCATTCAGAAAAAGCGGGAAGCCGTCCTCGATAAGTTCCGCAAAAATCGATTGAAGGTCTTGGTTGCGACTGACCTCGCCGCGCGAGGCATTGACGTCCACGACGTCACCCACATCATCAACTACGACCTGCCACCTGAAATCCAGGTCTACGTGCATCGCATCGGACGCACCGGTCGCATGGGCAAACGCGGAAAAGCCGTCAGCCTCGTCACGCGCGAGGAGGGCAAACTGCTGACTGACATCGAAATGCTGATCAACGCGCAGATCGAAGAAATTCACTACGACGGATACAAACCGTCACCGCGCCAGTCGGAGCAACCAGCCACGCCCGCCCAATCGCCAGGTGAGGTGCTCGCCGGTCGCATGCAGACGACCAGCAATTCCGAAGGTCAAACCACCACCAACGTCAGACGCACGCTAGGCGGAAGATTCAAGCCAGCCCGTCGCCGCCGCTAGTTACTGGGTGGCAAGGACTCTTCGTTGCCGTAAAGTAAAGCGCCTCAAGCCCATCGAGCGATGAGCCTGAGGCGTTGATCCATATTGCTTTATGATCTTGGCGCTTCAGCCAATTCTGTATGTGCGGACTGGCCAGATCAGTGAGTTACCATGCGCGGAAGCGTCTTGGCTTCATCGATCCAGTTGGTCACCTCTTTTTCAGACGGAACGCGGCGGGTGAGGTTCTTGGCTTCGTTGACTTCGGCCATCTTGGCCACGAGGTTGGCGACATTGCGGGTGGCAAGTTCCTTGACCGTGTCCACACCGGCTACTTCGAGCAGCTCTGCGAATTCCGAACCGATGCCTTTGACGCGGAACAAGTCGACCATGTTGACCCACTTGAGCATATTGCTGGCGCTGAGTCCCGTCTTTTCGACAATGTCCTTGCGGCCTGATGCATTGCATCCAATCTTCAGCAACGTATCCGTGTCGGGAATGCCAGCCGCCCTAAGTTTTTCGCCGTAAGCCGGACCGATGCCCTCAACATCTTCAATCTTCATGTTTGCCATCGTTGTAAATCCCCCAATAAATTTCTTCAATAACAAGGGTCGGGTGACTCTACCCGCCCACAACACTCATCCGATGATTTGCACGCAGGAAATTCTGCACGACGTTCAGTTTCGCATTGGAACTTGGCCGGTTAGAAGAACTTCTTGGCCATCCCGAATAGATCGTCAACGATCGATCCGTCGCCATCGGCATCGAGGAAACTTGCCAGCGGATTGCCGCCGCCTTTCTGCCGTGCTTCTTCAACGGTCGCGCCGAGTTGTCGCGTTTGTTTGCGCATCGAACCCATCACCATGGTGGCGACGAGCGGAAGCATCTTTTTAATGATTCCCGAATCGATGCCGGTCTCAGAGGATGCACGACCAGCCAGTTGGCGGCTGACATCCTTGCTGCCCAGGATGTGACCGAGAATTCCATTGCCTTCATTGACGGCGTCATCGCGTTCAAGGAGATTGGGATCGTCGAGATAACGATCGTGATCGCGCTTGGCGAGTGCCCCCAAAAGCGATGCTAATCCGTCAGGGGATTTCGTGTTTCGCTTCACTCCGGCATTGAGAGCCGGAACCAACTGCTTCAGGATCGACCCAACCTGGTCGTCCTTCAGGCCAAACTGGCTCCCCAGCTTTTCAACCGGCGCGCCACCCCCTGCCCCCAGAATCGTTTCCAATAAACTCATGGCGTATCTCCAATCAAGAATTAGCCAACAAATTGAACTGCCTGGCCCCTGGCAGCTACCCATTCCCCCGTTACAAGAAGTGCTCAGCACCCCGGAATGCCCAAAAAAGCCTGTGATGGATTTTGAGTCCCGTGAGTCGGCTGACTTTTTGCATGGTGGACCACGCACAATCGTACTGGGTTGAATTTGCCGATACAATTAGAGGGCGATTGGGCCGTCAGGAGCCGGTTTTTCGGTTGGCCAAGGAATCCAGAGGAGGGTTTACATCCGAGAGACTCGATGTCCAAGCACGCCAAGAAACAATCAAAGCATCTTCGCGCCGTTCCGCGGTTGGCCCGTTTCCTCGGCTTGTCACCGCTACCCGCCGACTGGAAAGGCATCGACGACCTCATGCCGATATTGGAAAAACTCCGCGGCGATGGCGCCGTCGTCATGATGAAGCTCGACGGTGAACATGAATCCGGTAGCGAAGAAGGTCCATACACCGCGCTGATCACTGGGCAAGTGTTAGCCGGTGAATTTTTTCGTAGCGATCATCCCACCATGGAACAAGCCCTCGCCGAAGTCATCGTCGCCTACGCAATATCGCGATGGGGCTTCGATCCGGAGTCGAAGTAGTTGCCCCAAGGAACGCGATTCTGTTCTTACATCACCTCTAATTTAAGAATCGGTTTCGAGTCCAAATAACCAACTCGATACTTTTCGCGTTTGACTTCGGCACGTTCGATTGGGTAGCCTGACAAATTGGTATTTGGCTTGATTAGCGTGACTCGATTCAGGAGGCGGAAAATTCGTGCGCACAAGATCAAACGGTCAGATTTCAAGCGTCGTCTGTTTGTCCGTTCTTACTATTCCACTTGCTACGTCGGCCGCAGTCGTGCAGTCCATTAGTTCGATCAACATAAACGCCGTTGACGAATCAGATGTTTTCTTGTTCACAGCGTCGAAGCGAGAGGTCTACAGTGTTTATTTGATTCAGCAGAAGTTGAGCATTTTGTGGAATGCGGCAGTTTCCAATTATGCCTCGACCCATGGCGGATTCATGCCAGATTTTGCCAGTGCCCTTTATTCCGAAGGTCTAATCAACGATCCACGCGTCTTCTACAGTGACGGTGACGCTGATCCGGTACCGACAACGATAAACAATGATGAACCGGACGCTGCAAACAGTGCACAGATAAGCTTCAGTTTCCCGGGAGCCGGATTGCACGTGGATGATTTGTCGAGCGGTGCCGCCATATTTGAAGACAACGCGGCGAGTAACAACGCGGGATTGGGAAAATTCTTTGTAACTCGCGGTAGCCAGTTCATGCAGTTTGAGCCGGCTTTTCCTCGAGTGCTTTCGCAAGTCGCAAACCAAATTTCTCAAATATCTCCAGGTAACATATTTCTAGACGGTGGGTCCACGTCGTCCCCATACGATTTTGATATTCCCAATGATGCATGGGTTGAGTCAAAGGTCGGGCCGCACCGATTTGACTTGCGAGCGGAAGGTAGTGTCTCGCAGGAAATCCTAGATGTTTTTGATGCGGAAGTTGCAGGGGACCGGAATTCGGTAAGCATGCAATGTCTTGGAGGATGGGAATCAACCAACACCATGATCATCGGTCCCTCATCCAACAGCGTGGATGTCTCAACATTTCTTCAAGCCGATATTTTGCTGCGGGCTCCGACTGGATCATTGGGCGACGTCTTGGTGATTCAAATGGGCCTGAATGCACTTAATCTTAGTACTCTGGACTACCTATTCGATTCGCGCTTGCTGTCAGGGAATCAAGATACTGGGTTTTATCCTTCAGGACTCCTGGCTATTGTCGACAGGGAAATCCTTACTTCAGGCGATCCGGAATATGTTCCGGGACTGACCTCTGTCAAGTTCAGACTTGTTGGACGGATTTCGGTGCTTCTCAACACGATGGACAGCTATCGCCTGCGAGTCAGCGTCAATGCCATCCGCGGCTCAATTATTGAATCGAATCAAGGCCCTGGTGGCTTTGCGAGCATTTCCGCTCAGGTTCACAATCCGGTCACATTGGATCAAACACAGTTGAAACTGTATTTGCCTGATGGGTACACGCTATCGATGAATGATCCCTATGGCCCCAATGATCTGATTGTTCCTGTCTTGAAGGGCGACATTGATCTTGATGGGACGATCGGACCATCGGATCAGGCAGCATTTATGACGGCGTACACTCGGCCGCTGGGCGGACTTGGTTTTTCTCCCGCAACATTTGATGAACTAGCCACGTTCGACTTTGACGGTGACGGAGATTTGGATTGTGCCGACCATCAGGGGCTTAGAGATGCCTGGAACGCAGGAGGTAGCCCAGGCGCGTTTTCGCTTTGCGACAATGATGCGGATGGCGATGGAATTCCAAATGGCGACGATGGCTGCGCGAACACGCCGGCTGGCGGTCTGACCGGTCAGACGGGCTGCTTGTTGGGCGACTCTAATCTGGATGGCGTCGTCAATGCTGCGGACAATGGCGGTCTTGTGGATTGCATGAACGGTCCATCGCGTCTGCCGAGCCCTGCGTCGACCAACACGATTGCGGCGTGCCTTAACACGTTTGATTTTGATAGCGACTACGACATTGACCTTGAAGATTTCGCGGCAGTCCAGCGATTGAGCCAGTAAACGTAATGTGCCGTTGGCATTCGGTCACGGTTGACTTGGAGGGATGTTGCAGTGAATCGTCGAAGATTCTGCAATGTATTGGGAGCCATCGTCCTGTTGGCGTTTGCTTGGACGGGACCAACGCAGGCGGGAACAGTGCGTGGACAAGCAGTGTTTGGGCTCTGGTCGTATGATGTCGTTGGTAGCGCTCCAAGCTTTCGGTTTCGCGTCGACAAATCGGAAATATATCACGTCTTTCAGGTGCAACAAAAACTGCGTGATCTTCGTTCGGCTGCCGTATTCGATTACGCGCCAACGAACGGAGGATTCTTGCCTGATTTTGCCAGCGATTTGTTCCTCGAAGGATTCATTTCTGACCCCATTGCATTTTACAGCAACGGCGATGCTGATCCGACGCCGACAACGATTGACAATGATATTCCGGATGGCGTGAATAGCTCGCAAATCAGTTTCAGCTTTCCCGGGGCTGGGATTGAAGTCATCGGGTCGCAGGGTTCCTCCGTCTTGTTCGAGGACAATTCCCCTAGCAATAATGCGGGCCTTGGCAAGTACTATGCAACGCTGAGCAGTAGCAATATTGGATTTGAGCCAGCCGTACCAAGGTCGTTTTCGCAAATCGCGTTAAATGTGCAACAGGCTTCTGAGACTGAGATTTTCACGGGTGGCAATCCGCCAGTGGCGCCCTACTCTTTTGAACTTCCCACCGATGCGGTCGTCAATTCTCGTGTCGGGCCACATCGCTTTGATCTAAGAGCTGAGGGAACGGTAACGCAGGAAGTCCTCGATGTATATATGGCTGAAGGTTTTGGAAACTATTTTGATTCCGTGCAAGTCCTTGCAAACGGTACGATCAGCTTGCCCAACACTTCGATTGTCGGTCCTGCGTCATCGAATGTTGAAATCTCCGCCTATATCTACATGGAGGCGTTGGTTAGCACGCCCATTGGCTCTGCGTCGGATTATGGAACGATATTGGCCTCTCTGACGGCCTATGACAATGCCTCGCCGGAAGTTGTTCAATTCCAAAGCGGACTTTCAGGGAGTCCGGACTATGGTTTCTCTCGCATGGGCGATATCGCCATAGTTGAATACCGCATTTTAAGTTCAGGTGATCCAGATTACGTCTTGGGGATGAGTACAGCGAGATGCAAACTTGTTGCCCATCTACCGATCTTGCTGGATACCTCGAAAGAATATTTTTTAAGCCCGTTTGTTGCATTGCTCCGCGTCGCACTCGTAAATCCGGATACCGTGCCCGGAAACTTCGCCAGCGTCAGTGCTCAGGTTTTTCATCCGGTTACGCCCGATCAATCGCAAGTTAAGTTGTATGTTCCTGCCGGCTACGCACTGTCGATGAATGATCCAGACGGTCCGAACGATCTTATTCTGGCGGCGATAAAAGGTGATCCTGACCTTGACGGCATTATTGGCTCGGTGGATCAAAGTACGCTGATCGCCGCATATACGGGGCCGCTGGGAGGTAGTGGGTATACGCCCGCGACCCCTGATAACCTTGCCACATTCGATTTCGATGGCGATGGCGACATTGATTGTTCTGACTATCAGGAATTGGTTGCTGGCTGGAGTGCTGGGGGCAGTCCATCGGCGTTCTCGGGTTGCGACAACGATTCAGATTCTGATGGAGTAGCAGATGCGGATGACGGATGCGCGGGTACGCCAGTCGGCGCAATGGTGAGCGCGATCGGTTGCCTGCGGGGTGATTTTAACCAAGACGGTATCGTGTCGGGAGGCGATGCCGCAGGATTGACGGACTGCATGGCGGGGCTATTTCGATTCCCCAATCCAACACCCCCAAACACACTTGCGGCGTGTCTCAACACGTTTGATTTTGATGGCGACTATGACGTCGATTTGGAGGATTACGCTGAATTTCAACGGCAGGTTCAGTAAATCGCCTCGTCCGGATCAGTTGGCACGCCCCATCCTCGATGGCTCTTGCCCGATACACGATCCACACTACTTCACTTCCTGCCATTGCCCCATTAGTCCGACGGCTTCCAGCAAATTCTCTTCGCAATCGTCGGACTTGATCAGTCGTATCAGGATTGCAGCGATTGTGATCAGTACGCCGATGGTGAAGCCGGCTAAGTGCGCGTGGATGCCGACATTACCGGCTAACTCCAGTTTCAGCATGAGCACGTCAAACGCGACCCAATACAAAACAATCCAGATCGATGAGACTTCAAACGTTCCGAAGTGCTCCGACAATCGGTAGAACACAAACCAGAAGCAAGTGATCTCATTGCGCGGGTACAGCACGATGAACATGCCCATGATGCCATAGATCGCGCCCGATGCGCCGCAAATCGGCAGCGGTATGGGAAGGTACCTAACCTGGATAGCAGCCGATGCCGCGAGCAGAAGAAAGTAAATCACCAGGTACCGCACGTGGCCGATCTTGGCGTTGACCGCGTTTCCAAACACGAAAAGAAAGAGCATGTTCCCGGCAAGATGCAGTATGCCACCGTGTACGAATCCGTAAGTGAAGTACCCGGATGATTGGTACCTCACCGGATAGTGGCGGGTATGGTCCGGGGCATCATAGAGAATCGGAAAGTCGAGGACATACTTGGGGATTTGCTGCTGCCCCAATGCCAGCTTATCGAAGACATCGCTGTTGGCGATCGCCGCGAGCGAAATGGAGCACGTCGCCGCGATCAAAAGGACATTCGCCCACGGGTATCGCTGCATCGGAACGTCGGCTTCGTAGGGGAGCATCATGATGTGTGCAGCATATGCTCAACCGACGATCAGCCGCCGCTATAAACGCAAGCAATTCTTGGAACGCAAGGGTAGGGTGGGCCGTGCCCACCGTCGTTGGGAATGCAATAGGCGGTCGAAGCGGTGGGCACGGCCCACCCTACGCGGTGGTTCGTTGTGCTTGACGGGTACTGCAAAATCTTTCGATTTTGACGCGGCAGAAAAGTGGTAGTATAGCTACCTTAGCTATTGGTATTGTTTGCCACTTACATCCGTTTTCCCGATGGAAGTCAGCCATGACCATTTCACGCAGGATTCTCATCCTACTGCTTGTGTTTCCATTTGCCGATTCGGTATATGCAGATGATCCGGCGAGCGTCACCACTTCGGTCAGTGCCGTTGACAAAGCCCATAAGCTCTATGATGAGGCGGAGCAACTCTACAGCCGAGGTCCGCAAGCCGCAGATCAGGTCGCGAGGAAGTTGGAAGAGGCGATCGAACTTGACCCGAAGTACAGAGACGCCACGGTATTGCTGGCGATCACCTATTTCGGCCAAGAGAGATTCGAACAAGCGCTGGGAACTCTCGATGACGCAATCGGGCTTTTCCGCGAGTCCGGAAGTCTTAATAGCCGGTTGTACTTCTTGAAAGCAAAGTGCCTCGCCGCGATGAACCGGGCGGATGAAGCGCGAGACTTGCTGTACCGAATGGATGCGTTGTTTAGAGGGACGGGTGACGCGGAATTCGAGCGGGAGGTCGATGCGCTCAGGGACTCGCTGATTGTTTGTACGCAACACATGGTAACCACGATCGGGCTCGCTGCCGTTGCGGAGGCCATTGATCTCGGATTCGAGGCGTCCAAATACATCATCATCGTTGTCAACAAGAATTCGCACCCCGTGGTCCTTCGCGACTCCGACGTTGGACCCTATGTCCCAGAGATTGCGCTGGCCGACGGTCACTGGGCGGCGGTGTTTGTTCCTGAGAACAACAAGATCACCGGAAGGTTCGTAGTCTGGTTTGATTGTGAGCTTAAGAGAAGCGGGTATTCTGTCCTAGGGGAGCCAGAAGCGTATCAAAAGGATCTATCTCTTGCGTACCAGCTTGAGTACGGCGAGGCAATTTCCGACGAGGGCGATATTCGCGTTCCGATGGCAAAAATAAGTCGTGTCCCGGCAGGCGAGCGGATTCCCGCGTCAAACCGTTAGCGGGTGTTGCACGACCGACTGAATGAGCCTGCCGAGAGTCTGGGTCAATTCAACTCGGCTGATTGAATCGAGCTTCGTTTGGTCTGCACCGACTAGTTCGCGATTGGTTGACCATAGTCTGTGTAGTTCTTTTAGTGCAAACCCGATTTCTTCAGGACTCCAAGGTGTTGCGATGCCTGCTTGGAATCTTTCGACCAGGCGCTGACCTTCCCAACCCTCGGGGCCGACGATCAGAATTGGCCTTTGGCTTGCCAGGTATTCGAATATCTTCCCGCAGATGACCGTCGATGCATTCGGGCCGCCTCGGTCCGTGGTCAGCAGCAGGGCGTCGGCTGAGCACATTTCCTGGATGGCATCTTTGTGCGAGACGTATCCGGTGGTCTGATACGGGATGTTCGCTTCTTCCAACTTCCGGCGCGTCGAGGCATCGAATTCGCCGACGATGCGAAACACGAATTGGTCGCGGTTGTTGCCAAGTTCATCGACGAAGTTTTGCAGTGCGACGAACAGATCGTCATCCGCACGCTGGCGATCGAATCGGCCGACAAACGACAGCGTGAAAGGCCGCCCCGGTAGGCGCTCGTATCGCTTTACGCCTTCAAAGTCGGCTGGGTCGTAGCCATTGGTGATGGTGCTGAACTTCGCCCGTTCATCGGGCACGTGGGCCGCCAGCACTTCGGTCTGCGATGGCGACACGCCGACAACCGCATCGGCGCTTTCCAAAACGTTCTGTTCCAGTCGAACGTTGGCCGCGTGATGTTTCGGATCGGTCTCGCGGTAGCGCAGGTCATCGGTCCACAGGTCGCGAAAGTCGGCGACCCACGGGAGTCCCGTCGCCTGTTTGAGTTTGAGCGCGAGCAGATGGTTGGCCGACGGACTGTACGTGGAATAGATCGCTTCGACGTTGCGTTCGCGAATGAGCGCCTTTAACGGTTCGACGCTGTCTTCAACCCACCTGGCGAATTCATCGGGCCAGGCACGCTTTCGGTTCCATTTTTCGATACGCCATTTCGCAGCGTTTGCCAGTCGCGACCCAAGCGGTCCCGCGAGTTGCAAGGCGTCAGTGAGTTTGCCGGCTGGCCCCTTGCCGAATCGATGGGGTCGCCGGTGTACTTCGACATCGTCGGGGATTTCAGCGCAAAGCGATTCATCGACCGGCAGCGCGTCGATGTGGTCCACCGTCCAGACGATGGGTTGCCATCCGAATCGCGAGAGATATTTGGAGAATTTAAGCGTGCGTTGGACGCCCGAACCACCGGCTGGCGGGTAGGCGGCAGCGATCATCAAGACCCGGCGTGGTTTGGCGATCATGCGAGTGGTTCTATCCGGAGCGGCCAATGGCCAAGCTGTCACCGCGCAGGGCTATTGACCGTCGTCGATTGACGCCAATGCCGTATCTCTCTTCTTGACCAGTTTCGGGTGCTCGCGAGTCGGCTTGTTCTCTTTTGGCGCTTTCTCGATTTTGATTTTCGCGGGTTCTTTCGAGTCAGACACCACCGTCGAACTGGGCGCCGACTTGTCATTCCACACCGACTGCCAGAGTGCGCGCGGTTTGGTCATGTAGCGCTCGTAAGCTTCGGGTTTCTCGATGCTGAGGAAGGCGGCTGCACACGAAATTCCAACGGCAGAGAGCAGCACGAACACGACCGCCGGTGCGTAGATGACGCGGCGGCGGAACATGCGGGCGCGTTCGACCGACGTGATGAATTCCTCGACGGACTCCAGCACGGCCAACCCGAGGCTGCGTGTGACCTGCTTGGTCGTGTGGTACGTCTGGTCAAACAGCTCCTTGCGAAGGACGCCAACAGCGCCCGCACCCAATCCTGCGAGAATCGACAACGCGAGGACGGTGGTGCTGCGCGGACTGATCGGTTTGATGCACGCCGTCGGAGGCGTCAACTCGGTGAACGATACGCCACGTTCGGATTCGTCGGCGTTGAGAATACCGGCGATTTCGACAACGCGCCGCGAGTTCATGGTGTGTTCGGCCCGTGCTTGTGCCAACAGATCCTGCTTGATCTGGAAGTCTTTTCGATAGCGGAAGATGTTGTCTTCGAGACGCTTGTGCTTGGCGATGTCCGCGTCGATCACGCGAAGTCGCTGCTCCATCGCGGCCATCCTGTTCTCGCGGTCCTGCAAGTCGAGTTGAAGGTCGGCGAGTTCCATGTCCCAGATCGCAGGGCTTCCACCGGCAGCGATGTGTTCACTGGCCAACGCGCCGCTATTGTTTGCGGTGGATGCGTACTGGGCTTGGAGTTGCCCCTTGGCGCGATCCATGCGTTTCTGCAATTCGATGATGTCGGGGTGACGATCGGTCATGCGACGCGTCGTCTTCAGATCATGGATTTCTCGTTGCAGACCGAGGATTTCAGCTTCGATGACTTGGGCTTCAGGACTCAGGCTGTGCTTGGATGGAAGAGCCGCTCCCATTTGCATCGCCATTGATTGACGCGAGCGCATCTTGTGCTGCTCGATCCGTCGCCGTCGCGCTTCTGATTCGAGCGAGAGCATGTTCAAGTCGCGTTCGAGTTCCGATCGTTCGCTTTCGAGGGACGTCAGTTTCATCTTCAAAGCGCCGGGGTTCGTCGGATCGATTCCGATGAATTCGGCCTGGAACGCAAGCGTTTCGGTTTCAAGGTCCGAAATTTCCTGTCGTTGATCGCGAGCCGTGTTTTCAAAGTAAGCCTTGGCATCCGCGAGCATCGAGACAAGCTGGGCGCGCATGCGACGAACATAGGCGTCTTTGATTGCCCGAACGAACTTCTGCGGCAGCGACGGGCTATGACCTTCGAATGTGATTTGAATCTGATCAAGGTGCTCGGTCCGTTGAATCAGACGGACGTTGACACCGTGCGACAGTTCCGCGCCTTTTTCGCGACAGAGTTCCCAACCTTCTTCAGTTGGCGTGCCATCGGGGTTGCGTGGCAGGTTGGGAATGAGCCCGGCTTGATCGACGGCTTCCGCCATCGTATCGATTGACTTAACGTCGCGCGAAAGCGTTGGCCGAAAGAAGCGGGCGAATTCACCGGTCGCGACGGTCTGCTGCAGGTTGATCAAGACGGGATGATCGCGTCGTTCGATGACGGTTATCGATTTGTAGACGCGCGGAATGTACTGGCTGATGATCGTCGCGACACAGACGACGAGGCAGAACGGTACAAAGAACGCCCACCGTCTGAGGATGAGAATTCGAAAGACTTCGAAGATGTTGTTCCGCAACAAGACAAACGATGAGTCTTCGCTCGATCGCTCTGCCCGCGGGTCGAATTGAGATCCCTGTTCCGGCTTCATGTCGACTCCATTTCGAGAACGCTCTCCACTCTGAATGCGGCCCGCAGATTGCATTTCTCTTTTCTTAGATGACAGCTTCGACCCGGATGCGGTCCGGCTCGTTGGCGCTGGCGACCGAAAACGTCTGGACGCAGCGCGTTATATCCATGTGTTTATCGGATTTGGCCGATATGACCTGAACCGTTCGCTGCGAATGAATTCAAAAGAGCCTCAGAAGAAGGACCGATAATCAGTTAGAGGTTCAAGGGGCGAGGATTGGGCAATCGGTTGCACGTCCTGTAAACCTCAAATGGGGCCTCCAAACAGCCGACAATAATGGGACGTTTGCGTCTTGCCTGACGCGATTCGCTCGCGCTGGCGGTTGGCCTGTGGGTCGAGACGTTCTGAATTCGAGGATGGAAACGGGGACACTGGATAATGGCAACTGCATTTGCGCCAACGATTTACGACGATTTCTATGTGTCCGGCGGGTGGCAATACAGCACCGTTCGCGAGTGGCTGTGGCACCGCAAGCACCTTGTGAAGCGTTTCAGTCTGCCTCGTGGCCTGCGGATGCTCGAGATCGCGTGCGGGAGCGGGTTCCATACGAATCTATATTGTCGCATGGGATTTGACTGCGTCGGTTTGGACATCAACGCCTCGGGTATCGAATACGCCCGCAACAAGTATCCGAATCGCTCCTACGTACACGGCGACGCGACGGCTGACCTGCCGTTTGACGAGTCGAGTTTCGACATCGTCATCACGCGGGGATGCAGTCTTTATCACTACGATCTTGCCGGCGAGACGGCGCTCGGATTGACCCGCAACCTCATGCGCTATCTCAAACCGGGAGGCCGCTTCATCCTGATCATCGCCACGGACTGTTCCGGGCGCAAGCCGGCCGACAACATCTGGCAGAACACGCTGTCCGACTATCGAAACCACTTCGAGCGATTCGATCCGGACTGCACGGTGGATTGGTATCGCGGACTGTCGATCAGCAGTGCTCAGAAGAAGCAGTAGTGCCGCTAACGCTGCACGAATCGGAAAGGCGGCTGGTCGGAAAGGCGGCTGGACTCGCAACAGGGACGTATGCGATCCAAACAAAGCAGCAACTTATCAGCGGTTGCGAACCGAAAACGGAGTGCCATGGATGGCCGTTCAGACCCTATCAACACCGACGCAATCGCCGAATCACCCACACGACAAATCGCAAAAGAGCGTTGAGCGCAGATTCTCGCCAAGTCGCGGGATTCTGCGCAGCGTGTTCCGGGCACGCCAGTCGCTGCGCATTCTCTGCTATCACGGGGTGATCGCCGACGAACTTG
Source organism: Phycisphaerae bacterium (assembly GCA_030429365.1). GTDB lineage: Bacteria > Planctomycetota > Phycisphaerae > UBA1845 > UBA1845 > UBA1845. Next base: position 32,152 of record JAUIEW010000003.1, on the reverse strand, counting down.
CGGGCGCGTCCTGGGTGCCGGGATACTTCGTCACGCAGAGTCAGTTTCGCGAGCAGATGCAGATCGTTCGATCGTTTGCCCAAGTCGTCCGGCTTGCTGACCAATTCGGTATTGAATCGAAGCGCCACGTTGCAACTCCCCAGATTGCTGTCACTTTCGACGATGTGCCGGCATGCACGTTTGCCTATGCTCGACCGGTACTCAATGAGTTGGGCATTCCCGCGTCGTTCTACGTTTCGACCGGTTTGGTGACGTCGCGAAGAATGCCAGCGGCTGAGATTGTTCAACTCCTTCGTACTTTCCCCAGAATGCAGAAGGATGCATCATCGCCGGCGCTGGATGAGATCTGTAAGCAGCCCAATTCGCATAAAACGTTGGGGATCGAAACGCTGCAGCGAATTCTGTCGCGCGTGGATGGTCAGGTGCTTACCCGAGCACCGCAGGAAGCAGTCCACGCGCTCAAACCGCTCTCCTGGTTGCAACTGCGGACCCTGATCGACGAGGGGCATGAAGTTGGCGGTCACACCGTCGACCACGCCATCTTGTCGCGTCAGACGCGGGCGACGCGCACCAGCCAGGTGTCGAAGTGCTTCGACGATATTCGCCAGCGATTGAACATCGAACCCGTCGGCTTCGCTTATCCCAATGGCGGCCCCGGTGATTTTGACGACGCCGATGCCAGCGCCATCGCCCAAGCCGGGTTCAAGTACGCCGTTTCCACGGAGGCGGGATTCTGCACCAAGTCTTCGCCCAGCTTTGCACTCCCACGTGTATGCGTCGGCATGGGACACACGCGCATGCGGTTCATGCTCGAAATCAGCGGACTGCTCGACAAACGCCGCCGGAGACAGCAAGGGTGGATTTAAACGTCAAATCCTATCGCAAAATCAGCGACTTTCGCCTGCAGCAGGCGTGGCGCGAGGCAGTGCAGTCCAATCCGTCGGCGTCCATGTTTTGCACGCGCGAGTGGTGTGTGCCTTGGGCAGAAACGGTGGGCGGCGAAACTGAGCCATTCGTGTTGGTCGCCGAATCGAGCGATGGCGTCGAAGGGGTTTGGCCGTTGTGCATCTCGCGCGACGACGGTGTGCGATGGGTCAAGTTCATGGGTAGTGACAGGGTCAAAGGCGATCATCTGGACTTTGTGTGCGATCCAAAACGGCGCGACGTCGTCGGGCGGGCGTTTCTGAAGTTTGTTCAGGAAAACTGTAACGACTACGATGGTTTGCTGCTTGATGGCGTGGCGTGCGATTCGCCGACTCAGCGGTTGCTTGGCGATTGGGCGCTGCAGAACCGATACCGCGAAGTCAATCGCGAAATACAGACGCTGCCCTACATTCAACTGCCCGATTCATTCGACGCGTACTTGTCGACGCTTTCGCATAAGCGGCGGTCAGCCGTCCGCCGCAGTCGACGAAAACTGGCCGAATCCGGCGCCGAAATACAATTGAATTGGGGCAAGAACAGCCTGTACCAAGTGCTCAATGAGTTCTGTTCGCTTCACGCAATGCGTTGGAATGCGGTAGGGCTTGAAAGCAACTTTTCAAGCTTACCCATGCGTTCATTTCTAACGACATTTTGCACGCGGGCGGCTGACGAAGACTGGTTTCGCGCCTACACGTTAAAGGTTGGTGGTCGAACCGAAGGCGTGCTCCTGGCGTTTCATTTTAATCAGACGGCTAGCTTCTATCAGATCGGGCGTGATCCGGACTCGGATGTCCTCAATGCCGGGATGGTGTTGATGACTGCCAGCATTGAACAGGCAATCGCCGAATCGATGACGCGGTACGATTTCCTGCGCGGTGACGAGCCATACAAATTTCGATTGGCGAAGTCGCAATCCACGCAGGCGACGGTGATGGTGGGTTTTCGTCGGCCAGCAACGACCGTCATCGCCAAGGAACAGTTGTCGCAACGGATGAAGCATCTCGCCCAACGCATGCTTGGCGACGAACGCTGGTTGAAGTTGAAGGATCGTCTGCGCAACCAACCCAAGCCCGATGGTGCTCACGTTTCATCTTCCAAGGGGGCGGGCGCATGAACACGCAGCAGATTCGCGAACGATACCGCCGTGTGGTCGAAGCCAACGCGCCCCACGAAAAAGCCCGCAAGTGGCGGGTCGGTCGCTTTGAGCGCGGGCTGCGCTTGGCGAAGGAAATTGAATCACGCATCGGAAGCCTGCGCAACATGCGCGTGCTCGATGTCGGGGCAGCGCACGGTGGTGACATCTGCGCGATGTATGCTCGCGGCGCTCATTGTGTCGGTGCCGATATGTTCGACCACGACTATGACCAACTCGCTCGGGCAATCAACGACGATGCCGCAACGCCTGACGCCGATGCAAGCGGGAGCCTGCGGTTCGCGCGTTTCAATGCGTTGACGCATTGGCCGATTCAATCGCAGAGCTTCGACGTGGTTATTTCGCTGGGGGTGCTTGAAATCGTCGAAGATCTCGACCTCTTCTTTGCGGAGATGGCCCGAGTTCTGACGCCGACGGGAATTGCAGTCGTTTACACCGGAACAGCCTTTCGCATGGTCCGGCGCGATGCGCTTTACAAGTTGCCGTTCATTTCGCTGCTGCCGGTTCGTCTTCGAAAACTCGTCGCCGAGCGGGTCTTCAACCGCAACTATCGTTTCCCCGTGTCGAATCACACGTTCTATTCGGCGTCAACCATCGGAAAGCATGCACGCAAACATGGCCTCCGCGTCAGTCCGCAGAAGTATGCGAGCAGCGAGTTGATGCAGCGAATCGCGGAGTGGCCCATGGGACGCAAGGTGCAGGATATTGTTAGGCATCTGGCGTTTGACTTTGTGGTCGTCACGCCCAAGCAGCTAGCTAACCCGCAACCGCAGACTCAGATGGCGTAGGTTTCTCACCGCCAACGTCTCCCAACCACTGATTGAAAGCATCTCCCACCATGTCCGCGTACAACGTCTTGTAGCCGTTCGCACACGTTGCAAAATCGAAACGACGTTGAACCAATGCGCGCGATGCCGATCCAATGTCGTTGCGCAGACCGGGCCTGTTTAGAAGTCGCAGGATCGCGGCGGCGAGGCGGCTGGCATCTTCGGGCGGGACGATCGACTCGGCGTCAATGTTTTCGAACATCTTGCGGTGATCGGAAACGTCGGTGACAACGCTGGCGAGCCCGCTGGCCATCGCTTCGAGCACCGCGTTGCTTAAGCCCTCGGAGCGACTGCTGCAGACAAACACATCAAACGCCGGCAGCACGTCTTCGACGCGCTCAACCCTGCCGGTCAGCGTGACTCGGTTGGTGAGGTTCAGGCGTTCGATTTGCGATCGGATCTCGGTTTCAAGGGGGCCATACCCAACGAGCACGAGACGTGCGTCTGGTTCCTTCGCTGCGACTTCGCCGAACGAATCGATCAAGACATCCAAGCCCTTGACGCGCTCAAAGAAATTCGCGACCGACCCCACGACAAGTTCGGCGCCGGTCAGATTGAGTCGGGCACGGGCGGAGCGCCAGGATTGATCAGACGGTGGCGCGAATCGACTGCAATCGACGCCGTTGGGGATGACATTGATCCGTGACGCGGTGAATCCGAGCGTACTGGTCAACAGGTCTCGCGCTGCATGTGAGACGGCGGTTGCGGGGTACGCGGCCAATCCCAGTAGTTTTGAGCGAATGCGCTGCAACGTGGTGAATGATTGACCATTCTGCAGTCCATGAAAACCCAGGACGAGTTGCACGTCGCTTAACGATCGGCAGGCCAGCGCCGCGTCGGTCCACGTGCCCCAATTGCGGGCGTGAACGATGTTGATCTTCCGCTGTCGGATGGCGTCGGCCAACCTGCGGTAGAGAAACCGATCACGGTTGCGCGCGGAAAGCGAAAAGACCTTCAGGTTGTCGCCGAGCGTGCCTTCGAATGGCCGGGGATCGCGCAGGCTGCAGATATGATGGTCCGCGCCATCGCCGTCGAGCTTCTCAACGAGACGACACAGCATCCGCTCCGTTCCACCCGGTTCAAGTGAATGCACAACGTGGAGAATCTGAGGTCGGGATGTGGATGAGTTCGTCGTCATACAATGGGGCCCACATGGGGTTCAGTTCTGGTTCGAGTTCTTCCTGCTCGATGGCTTCCGTGGCCAACGCACGCTCAAGGCAGACGGGTAGCGCCAAGACCCACCAGAAGGATTCGGTGTACAAACGATCCGTAAACGCCGCCGACGTCAGATAGATGATCACCGACAGGAAGCATCCATAGGCCAGCAATCGCGATGTGTGCGGATCTTCAGATTCGATGGCGAGTTGGAAACACCGCCGCAACTTGAGCAGCACGATGCAGATGATCAACACGAATACAGCAAATCCATGAATGCCCAACTCCGTGATGCAGAGCAGGTAGCTGTTGTGGGCGACGCGGCCTGGTTCTTCAAACGCGTAGAGATAGTCGCCGGTGTTGTAGAGGTGGGCGTAGTCCTTGAATCGGCCGACGCCGACGCCAAACGGGTGATCCAGGAACATTTCGCGGGCGACGGTCCACAATTCGATTCGTGACTGAATGGCGCCGTCGGAGGCGTAGTCGTCTGGTCGCATGATCGTGGTCATTCGATCCCAGAAGTGCTGATCGGCCAGCGAGAATGCCCCGATGCATCCGACGATGATCGCCGAGTAGGTTTTCAAACGCCAACCGCGCGGGACCATCATCAAGGCAATGGCCCCTCCTGCGAGCAATCCGACGAAAGCGGATCGTGTGCGACACAGGACGATCGTATTGACAGCGAGAATACCGCTCAACGCAGCGACCGCACGCCATTGCTTGGGCTTGGTGACCATGAAGACCACGCCAATCAAGGGGACCATGGCAGCCATGTGCACCGCCAGACCCGAAGACTCACGAAAGTCCGGACCTCCAACAAAGTTCAGGCGTCCATCGGCAAAGTCGTCTTGGGGAGCGCCGAGTGCGTCGTATCCGATGACGATGGTGCCGGCGACGAACGTCCACAAGAGTACTTTGAAATTACCCCGGACCGAACCCATGCGCACGAGGCAGATCAGGAAGATGGCCATCTTGACCATCTTGTCCGCGAGAATCGCGCCGTAGTCGGTGTTGCCGGGATTGAGTGCAAAGCTCCAGAGCACAATGCCCGTAAAGAACAACACGAGCAGCAGCCACGAGCCCAGCAGCGTCTTGGATTTGGGAACGCGCCCACCACTGAGCAGCATGCCCAGAACCAGGCACATGGCAGCCGTCATTGAATAGCGGATGCCAAGATCATCAAGCGGCTGCCCCCACCACATTTTTCCGGGGTGCAACTGATAGACGAGCATGTAGTTGACGATGCCGACGATCGGAAACACAAGCGACAATCCGCACGCGCACACGAACGCCACGAAGAACAGGCAGGTCTTAAGCGGCCAAAGAAATGTGGTTGTCTGTCCGAGCAAAGCGTCTTCTCACCGGGGGCCTGCGCGATTGTCGCGAAGTTCCTATAACTGATTCGGCAAAAACGCATTTGGATTGGAGAAATCTGCGGTTCAGTGGGTAAGAATGCTGGCGTTTTCGGACGGACGATGCAGCGGTGTGCCGCTGGCGCCGTCGCCCTTGATCACCAAAGGGGTGTGTTTGGTCTTATTGAACGTGACCAAGCCGCAACGACTCAGCCGTGGACTTTGAGCAGGGTGACGTCAAAGATCATGGTTTCGTCGCTGGTGGTGTTCGGTGGAATGACGATGCGTCGTCTGCCGGCTTCGCGCATGGTTCGGATGCCCAATGCCAACTCTGGCATGATGTCCTTCAGCTCGATGCGTGCTTTGTGGGCCGAGTCGAACGTTGTGCCATTGCTGAGCTGGCCTTCGTAGCTGACGGTCACGGCGTTGGCTCGGGCTGCTCGCTTCCCAACACCTTCTTCCAAATCAAACATGCGCGTTTCGTGGGCGGAATCTCCGAGAAGTGATTCCACCTTGGCGACGATTGTGTCGGTGGACTTGAAGTGACCAACAGTCCGTGGTGCATTTCCGGCAAAGAGACTTTCGGACACGCGCTTTTGCGCTCGCGCTGTGCGGTTCGCTATTTCCGTAAATGACGATCTGGCCACTCTCTCGACAGGGCTGTGCGGCGCGATCGTTGGCCTTAGCTGCCTCACGGGTCCGTGCAGAGATCGCCTTGGGGTTGGCGGCCAGGCGACGTTCACGCTGTCTTCGTCCGGGTCGATATCCATTTCCAAGTCGGCTGAGAGTTCCGGCTCCACATTGTCCTCGCCAGCCAGCTGAAACTGATCGGCATAGCGTCTGGCGGCAGCGCGTTCCAGACATGTCGGTAGCGCCAACACCCACCAGAACGATTCGGTATACAAACGGTCGGTGAACGCGGCTGCGACCGAGTAAATCACAATGGCGACGAAGCATCCATACGCATAGAGTTTGATCGGCGACGAGTCGCCTTCCGTTCTCGACCAGTGCCAACACTGTCGAAGTTTCCAAAACGTCAGAACGAACAATGCAAAAAGGACGGTGATCCCCTGAACACCCAACTCTGTCATGCATAGCAGATAGCTGTTATGCGTGACGCGGCGCGGGATTGAGAATGCGTAGAGTTCGGCGCCGGTGTTGTAGTTTTCGACGGCTTGTTTGAATTGACCGATGCCGACGCCAAATGGGTGATCGAGAAACATGCGCCACCCGGCGCCCCACAATTCGATTCTGGCCTGAATCGCACCTTCCTCGGCATAGGTTTCGTGTCCGACAATGGTCTGCATCCGGTTCCAAAAATGCTCGTCGGCAAGCGAATACATTCCAATCATCGCGGCAATCAGCGACACGCTCACCTTCAATCGATGTCGGCGCGGCAGCAGCAGGATGGCGAAGATGGATCCCACGATCAGCCCGACAAACGCCGAACGCGTTCTGCATTGGACAATCGTGTTGACTGCGAGAATCCCCGCGATCACGAGCAGTGCCTTCCAGCGCCACCGCTTGACCGACAAGAACAAGATACCAAGCAGCGGGAGCATGGCGGCCATGTGAACGGCCAGACCCGATGATTCTCGAAAATCGGGACCGCCGATGAAGTTCAGCCGCCCGTCTGCAAAGTCCGAAGCGCTGGCATTGTACGCCTCATACCCGATGTAAAGCGTTCCGATCGCAAACGACCAGAGCACCAAACGGAAGTTGCGCGTCGTTCCGGCCATGCGCACCATGCAGAAAAGAAAGATCGTCATCTTGACCATCTTGTCCGCCAGCATGTCGCCGTATTCGGTTGTGCCGGTTCCAACCCAAAGACTGCTCAACACGATGATTGTGAATGTAGACAGGAGAAACAGCCAATCGCCGACGACCTGCCGCGACTTGGGCACGCGGGCGGAACTGATCAGCATGCCCAGGATCATGCAGACCGCCGCCGTCAGCGACAGCCTGACGTCCATGTCTTCAAGCGGTTTTCCCCACCAGGTGTCGTCCGGGTTGAGCTGGTAAATCATCATGTACGTGATGATGCCGATGATCGGGAACAGCAGGGAGAGCCCGCAGGAACTGATGAATCCAGCGAAGAATATGCAGGTCTTGATTGGCCACATGCGAAACCGAACTCCCCGATCAATGACGTCCGCAAACAGGTAGACGTTGTTGTTGAGTTCGGCAGCGTGGCGTGGGTCAATAAGTTATCGCCCATTGCAAAAACGGGTTTTCGGACATTGATTTTGAGCCCGAAAATATGCGGTTTCCGGGGTTGGTAGCCGATGTTTTTTTCGGACCCTGATGCGTTGCTCGAATCAGGCCGGTATAGGAGAGAAGCATGCTGATTCCGATTTCATTTCAAATGCGCAGTGTCCGATAATTCGGATACGTGGAATTACTGCAATCGACATTGAGGTTGGCCCGCGACGTTCGCGCGACAGCGCTCTTGAAACAAGTGCAGCGCCGCCGCTGGATGGCGCGACTTGAATCCAAGCGCGATGTGTATTGGCCGGGCGGTGACCCCAGCGCCGAACTCGTGCTCGACAGGCGCGTGCGCTCAGGCGCCGGTGGATACATGGTTCGCGGCGTGGTCGGAAGCGATGCGCGCTCGACAGCGTTTTGGATCAAGTGGTGTCCCGACGCAGACCCCCGCGCGCTCGAGCAATCGATTCGCCACATGCACTGGTGGTCGGAGCACTATCCGCAACTAGCGCGTTCGGTGCCCAAACTGATTGACTATTGGCGTGACGAGAACGCACTTCTGATCGAAGGTGTCGAAGGCGTACCGGTTGGGCAACTGCTCAATCAGGACGCGAAAGATCTGCCGGCTGCCATCGAGTCAGTGGCCCGTTGGCACTACGAATACAGTCAAATCGGCGATGTCGACGTGACCGAGCTGGGCACGCTGCTAGGGAGCGAAGTGTATCGCACGCCCGAGGGCGACCTTCATGTCCGTGCCGATCGTCTGATCGAATCGCGCATCGCACTCGCTTCCGAATCGGCATATCAGTTGAGTTTATCCGGTTGCAAAGCCGCACGGCAGTGGTCGGATCGTTATGACATTTCGCGGGCTGTCGCCTATTTCGAATCCGGTGTGCCGGCTGGCTTCGTTCACGGCGACTTCAAACCGGATAACGTGCTGATCGATGGTGCGTCGTTTTCGGTGATTGATTGGTGGACGGCTCCCCGTGTGAGTTGGTCGTTGTGCGATGTGGCGGTGTTCGCAGCCAACCTGTGGATGGACCCGCGACGCGATGCAGCCGACGCCGTTTGGCAGGCATTTGCGCGGGCGCGTTTCCCGGATGGCGTCGACTCGTACACGCAATACGGCATCGACATTCTCGCGACCATGACCTGCCTGCAATACCTCGCCAGCCGCTGCAACAAAGCCCGGCCCATCGACCGCGTGTACTGCCGCAAAGCCCTCGATCGCCTGCTGACCCGCCGTCATCCGATTGGGATGGTGGTTTCGTCGGCTTGATCCGCATTGTCCGCGTCAAAAGTGGGGGGCTGACTCGATTGTTCCGATATACCTCGGGGCAATGCGCCCGGTTCGCGGAACCATGATCATTCCGCAGCAACACGGTGGCCCGCCGATCTGAAAGGAATCAGACCCGTGCCGACGCTAATCGAAGATCAACCGTCAACTCAGATTGAACCAAACGCCCACGATGCGATTCCGGATCTTCCCGGTGATCGGTCGCTGGACGATTTGAAGCATCGACTCGTCAAGACCTACGACGACAAAGCCAAGCATTACGATGTTGATCGGGCCGTCAACCGTGCGACGCGCTACTACTTCGCGAATTCATATCGCACGCTCGAATCGATCTTGGACAAAACCCATCGCGACTCGGTTCACGTGGACATGCCGGTCGGGACGGGTAAGTTTCTTTTGCACTTAAGACAACGCGGTTACGCCCATCGGATGATCGGGATTGATATTGCGGCTGGCATGCTGGGTGTGTGCGCCGATGAGTCGCAGAAATCCGGCGCGGATCTGATCCTGTCGATGGGCGATGCTTACAAGTTGCCGCTACCGGATAACAGCGTTGATATATTTACGTGTCTGCGTTTGACGCATTTGCTTCCGAAGTCAACTTGGCCGGCGATCATCGCGGAGATGCGCCGCGTGTTGCGACCCGGAGGGCAACTGATCATTGAAATGCGAAACGTTCTGCGCGGAATCACCTGCCAGATGCTCGTGAGCGCGTTTCGTTCGCGCCGCGACACCCATCCGCACACGTTTGTGTCACCGCCGGAAGCGAGCCGGCTATTTACCGATTGGAATGACGTGCGCATGCAGGGCGTTGGCCTTGATGGAACGTGCACGCTGTCGCGGTTTCTTCCGCCGGTTGGGAAGGGGCTTCATCTGTTGGAAGCGAATTCACCGGTTCGATACCTGAGCAAAACGCTCCTGGTCCAAGCCAGAAAGCCGAAATCATCATGCTGATTGTGACGTACTCTGGCATCGACGGGTCGGGAAAGTCCACGCAGATCGCGCGGACTGCATCGTTCCTTGGCCAACGTGGGCTTAAGGTGAAGGTGCTGGTCACGCTGTACTGCTCGCTGACGGGGATGTACGCGCAGTTCAAGGAGCGTCGCGCCGCCCGCAAGCGCACGGCTGCCCCCAAAGCCACCACAACCAATTCAACGAACGAACCGGCCAGCCGAATTCGAACGTATCCCGGCGGTCGTTCGTTTGACGAAGATCGCAACACGCTCGGTGTTCGACTTCGCCGATTTCTTGTCTATCCGATTGACTGCTTTTTGTGTTCGTGCGTGCTGATGAGGCAGCGGGTTTGCGGTTATGACGTCGTGCTTTGCGACCGGTACATTTTCGATAAGCTCGTGTGCCTGGCCAACCCGACAGGGTGGTATGCGCGTTTGCTCGTTCACCTCGTGCCGAAACCCGACGTTGCGTTCTTGTTAGCCACAGATCCAGCCGAAGCCGAGCACCGCAAGCCCGAACACGAGATGGATTATTTCGAGACCAAAGCAAAGGCCTATCTCGACGTCCAGCGGGCTGATCTTGGCATGACCATCATTCCGTCGGAAAACATCGAACAAACCCAGCAACGCATCCGCGCGCTGATCACCGATCAATTGAATGCGATTCCGGTAGGGTCCGCTGTGCGGACCAATCAATAGATAGCAAGCAGCGTACAAACCCGCGGTCCGCACAGCGGACCCTACGCTCGTTCCGATCCATCACCCGCCCACCTGTACGCCCGCCCCCACGCTGCTACAATCCACCGACGATCAAACGCCCGACGCACTGCGTCTGGCACGAGAATTGCATGAAATATTGCACGATAGAAGATCTGAAGATCAAATGACCACCACCCTGATAGCCATCGTAAGCGGTTTGGCGGCTGGCGTTGCCCACGTCTTCGCCGGCCCGGACCACCTCGCAGCCGTCGCCCCTTTGGCGATCGACCACAAGGAAAAGCCCATAAAAGCCGGTTTATTCTGGGGGATTGGCCACTCCAGCGGCGTTTGGATCCTGGCGATCGCGGCGATCCTGCTGCGCGATGCGCTGCCTTTGGACTGGCTATCGTCGTGGAGCGAGCGGATCGTCGGCATTGTGCTGATCGGGATCGGATTGTGGGCAATTCGCAAAGCCATGTCGGTCAAAGTCCACAGCCACGTGCACGAACATGACGGCGTCCCCCACGCGCACATCCACGTCCACGAAGAGGGCATGGAACATCACGAGCATGCAAAGCACACCCACGAACACCGCGCCCTCGGCATCGGCATGCTCCACGGCTTCGCGGGCACCTCGCACCTGATGGGCGTGCTGCCGGCGCTGATGCTGCCGTCGCGCCTGTCCGCGGTCCTCTACGTTTTCGCGTTTGGTTTGGGTTCCATCGGCGGGATGTCGATCTTCACCTGGACCGTAGGCAGGCTAGCCGGCCGCCTCAACGGTTCCGGTCAGCATGCGACCAAGTATCTCTTCTACGGAAGCGGCGTAGCCGCCATCGCCATTGGTTGCTTCTGGCTGACGATGTAGCCGACGATCTCGCTATTGCCCGTCTTCGCTCTTGTCGATCGAGTTGACCAAGGCTTCTCTTCGAACGCAATTCAAGCACTTCGACCGGGTGGCGGCTGGTCCCAGCGTTGGTGCTTCGACGCTGAATCTCAATCGCTTCGCCACCGGATTGGGGTTCAACCCGATGATCACTTCGAGAAGAGCGGCAGAGTCCTGATTGCCCAGCGGGAAGATCGAAGTAGAAAGCGGCGCGGTGATGAATTCCTGGTCGGCTAATAGCGTGAACGTTGGCGAGGCTTCGTCCATGATGGCGTCGGCGTCGCGGACGTGGTGCAGTCCGAGCAGGTGGCCGGCTTCGTGCGCTGCGACGTTTCCGATCGCCACCGACATGCCCGCTGGCGATGGCGGTTGCTCGAACAGAAACGTCTCAAACGATTCGATAAAGATGATGGCTTTGTCAGTCGGGTTCTCGTTGTAGAGATCGACGTCCTGTGCCGCACCGAACGCCAAATCGTTGAACCCGCCAAAGAGGATTTCGCTCACGTTCCCAGATGGCAGCGGGCCGTCGTTGATGCTGTCGAGAATGACCGCGTCGAAGCGGGTGTAATTCTGCTCGACCGTTTCGCGAATTGCCTGGATCATGAAGTTGGTTTGGCCTTCATAGATCGGATCGATGTCGCCAGCATCAAACGGTCCTACCTCGAATCGGCCAAACACCGGATCGTCAATTTCGCCGCCGCTGAAGTTCAGGTAGATCACTTGTTGAGCGGGTTCGGGGTTTGCGGCAGCGCGCTCGACGGTGATGTTGAGTTCGTATTGTCCCGAGGTGAACCCAGCGACATTGTGCGACATCGCCAGATAGAACGGATCGGAGTCGGCCCGCACGACGTGGTCGATCTTCGGTGAAGCCGTTCGAGACCGCAGGCTCGTCAGCGTGTCTTCGTTAATGAGTTCGTTGGACTGGTTGTAAAGAGCGAATGCCGGCTGGAGCGTACCGCTCAACACGCCAATTCGAACACTGACGGTGTCGCCTACCTTCATCGGCCCGAGATCATACACATCGATATCGCCGCGCTGATCGATCGTGCCGACGATCTTCTGGGTCGTCTCGATGACGCGGGCGGACGTCGCGACGGCAAACGTGTTGTTCGGCTCGACTTCGGAATTGTCGCAATCGGTCGTGCAAACCGGCGGTGGTTCCTGACAGCCGGCAACGATGGCCATCGCCGCGATAAACAAGCAACGGATCAATGTTGATTTCAAATCGTTCATAGGCCCCCACCCCGATTATACCTTGCACCACGTTGCCAAAGTACGGCTGGATATTGTCCCCTAGAAACCGGAAACCGCATAGATCAACTCCCGGGCCCAGATGATGATCTGAATCGCCGGCGCCAAAAAGTACCCGATGATTTCCGGTGCCCAGTAGATCATCGCCAGAAAAATGAACATCCCGAAAGGCCGGATCGTCGCGTAGAACCGGCCCATCGAACCAGGAAGCATCTGCTCTGCGATCCATGAACCATCGAGCGGGGGGAGGGGGATCATGTTGAAGAACGCAAGCAGCAGGTTAATCGCAAAGCCGAGCTTGAGCATCAAAGCCGCTGCACCGATGACCTTCGCGCCGGCGATCCCGCGTATCTCGACAAACGGTTGCAGGTCGCAAAGGTGAAACACCTCGACATCCGGAATGAGCGACAACACGGCGCTGATCAACGTGATCAATGCGAGGCAGCACGCCGCTTGCAGGATGTTCGAAAACGGTCCCGCGGCTGACACCAGGATCTGCGATCGGCGATAATTGGGAACGTTGCCCAGTTGCACCGGGACGGGCCTAGCATAACCGAACACCGGACTTCCCATCGATGCCAGAAAGATCGGCAGCAGAATCGTGCCGAACGGGTCGATGTGCGACAGCGGATTCAGCGTGACGCGCCCGAGCGATTTGGCATACCCATCTCCACACCACCATGCCGTGATCGCGTGGGCGGCTTCGTGAAAGCATAAAGCCATGATGATCATCACGATCGCCGCGATGATCGCCCCGGTGCTCCACTCCAGATCGCGAAACATCTCGGGATCAATCGTGTGTGTGTCGGGCCCGCGGTTGAACATGGCGTATGTTGCGACCGTTGAAATCAGCAGGCCCGCAATTGCGATGTACAGGCTGATCGTGGCGATCGTGCGCATGTGCAGGTGGGCGGCATTGTTCTGCGACGTCTGACGGATGCGAATCGCCAACCCGATCGCCACCGCGCCGAAGAGGAATCCAGCCAGCGGTATGAACGCAATGGTGGCCAGGCTGATCGCGACGATGGGCATCGCGGTCATCTTGGGCCATAGCGGACTGCCCGTCGCCCGCGGCGCTTGATAAGCGCGTTCGACTGCCTCGCGTGGTATGCCCGCTGCCGGTGCAGCGAATGGTGTCGGCTGCTTCATCGCAGCGAAGAGCGACCGCGCTTCATCCATCGGCACCAGGAAACCGATCTCCTGCATGCCTGTGTCGAAGTGAATGACCACGCGCGTTCCGGATGGTGCAAATGAAATCGCCCGTCGCCAGTCGGCTTGCGGGATCTCGACGCGCTCACCGCTATCGCGCGAGAGGACCACGACACTCGGATCGGCATCGATCTGCCATGATCGGCCTTGCCCGTCGGTCCAGGTTTGCGATTGGGTTGCTTGTGTTGGTTCGTCCATGAAGGTTCCGCGTTGTTTGGGGATCGCGTGCGTTTGGGGCAGGCGATGCAGGAGAGTATAGGCCAACGGGAATTTCCAGCCAACGTTAACTCGGTTGCGCCAACGCGCGTGGCGGACGAATGAGCGGCTTGGTGCTATGATCAGCCGGCATCCGGACAACAAATAGACGTATCCGGCGAGAATTAATCGAGCATGGCTGAATAATCTGAGGGTATCTGATGCGAATTGCAGTGACCGGGGCAAGCGGATTTCTGGGGCGGTACATCGTCAACCATTTGATCGACGAGGGGCATTCGTGCCGATGCTGGTGTCGGCCGACCAGTTCGCGCGAAGGCGTGACGGTGGACGGTTGCGAATGGATTGATGGCGAACTCGGAAGCGTCGAGGCGTGCCGGTCGTTGGTCGGTGGTTTTGACGGGGTTGAAGGCGTGGATGCGGTGGTGCATTCGGCGCTGCATCATCCTGGTGGTGGGTTTCGCGGCGGCGAGGGCGATCTTGTCGAGTTCTGCCAGAAGAATCTCGTCGGTACGATTCAACTGATCGAAACCGCAAGGTCTGCCGGCGTCGGGCGGTTTGTGTTTATCTCGACGTGCGCGGTGCATGAGGTGATTCTCGACGATCGCCCGCTCGACGAAGCCCATCCGCTTTGGCCGCTCAGCCATTACGGCGCGCACAAAGCCGCGCTCGAAAAATTCGTCCACAGCTATGGGCTCGGTCACAACTACAACATCTGCGCACTGCGCCCGACGGGCATCTACGGACTCGCCACCCCGCCCGAGCAAAGCAAGTGGTACAACCTCGTACAGAAAGTCGCCAACGGGCAGAACATCGCGTCAAGTCGAGGCGGTAAGGAAGTCCACGCCCACGACGTCGCCCGAGCCGTGGGCATTCTGCTAAGCGCCGAGGGCACCGCCGGCCAATCCTACAACTGCTACGACATGTACATCTCCGAACAAAAGGTAGCCGAGATCACCAAACGCCTGACCGGAAGCCAAAGCCAAATCGAACCCCTGCAAAAAACCCCAAAGCACCAGATCGAAACCAAGAAGCTAAAAGACCTGGGAATGAAATTCGGCGGCGATGAATTGCTCGAAAAAACAATAAAGCAGATGATAAAGATGTAGGCCGATGTTCGTTCGGTCGTTGCTTGCACTTGCTGCGCAAAGTCCCAGAATCAATTTGTGCCCGGTCAGTTTGCAGTTGTAGAGTCAAGCGGCATGAGGCTATAGTGCAAGTAGGTGCATTATAAGGTTCGATTAAGAGGGGCATGCGTGATGAATCAAATCAAGGATGGAGATGTGCAGCCAGCGTCGGAGACAAGGAGGCCATTCGACACCGTAAGTACAATGCCGGAGGTATTTAGGAGCTCGCTATATACTGCAATTCTTGATGTCGTAAGCAATTCTATGGCGGGTGCATTGCAAGAATATTGCAACTATATGGTACTCCATGGAGAACCTATAGCCGTGGAGCGTGCGAAGAAACAATTCGAGCTTTGGAAGCGAGTCGACGAGAGAATAGAGGGTGGACTGAAGGGGTTATTGAATCCAGAGCATTCTGACTTCTATGCCGATTGGGCGAAGTTTGTTGATTCTATTGAACACTATCCGAATCGCTATTGTTCGGTGATTTGGGACATGCTGGACAACAAAGTGAATGAGGCTCGACGCTTCTTAGCCGACAATATCGTGATCTACGGAGAATCGTATTCAGATCGTGATGCAGATTTGAATACACTGTCTCACTGGCTAGAGTCAAAGACTGCCTTTGTCCATATTCTCACAATCAAACAATAACAGATTGGAATTCCAGAACTCGAATCATTGTTCGTCGAATTCCAAGTGGCAAATGCGATCGGACTTGGACTTCAGCACTATCTCGAATCTTTTCGCAAATCCTCTGATGTCTTCCACTGTAGCCCCTGATTCAAGCCGAACAGTGGGTACTGTGCCGTTGTTCGCTTTCGCATATGACTCAATTTCGTCAATAGTCTCGCCGACAATCGATTTCTCCGCCGCTGCGAAAGACACCGAAGAATACCCGCGATCTCCAAGGTATAGCTTGATCCCTAAAGGAAAATACCTTCGTGTGTCAATACCGCATTTCTCTGCAAACGAATGGACCGTGAAGTCGTGCCAGTCTATCGCGGCAGTTCCCGTCATGTCATTGTACTGTGTCGATGCATCTTCCAGCGTTGCCATAGATTTGCTCCAGTGTATTGAAGGCCTTTGTTTTCGCATTCTGCCCAAACTGCAGATCGTCTAGTTGTGACCTTATGCATTCAACAATCGGACTTCAAGGAAGCGAGGCGAATGAATCGCGGAGACAGTCAACAGAGCCCAAGACAATCGCCACCAGAATCAAGCTCCAGTAGATGGTTCGACCGTTGATCGGCCAATTGACCAAATCCCACGCCTGATGATGCGTCCACACACCGAATTGAAGACCGGCGAACCCCGCTCCAATTAACACAAGCCACCCGCCAGAGTCTCGATGGTTTTTACGAATAGGCAGTTTACTTGCTTGTCGCATCAGTAGCGGTATCCACGCGAATACAAAGACAAGAAAGTAGAACTGGCTGTCGCTAGGCTTCGCCAGATAGCTCCGTGCTATTCAATGGACGATGCATTCACGCGGTCCGCACAGCGGACCCTACTTCTCTTCGTCCATTTCACGCAGAATTTGTGCGGCTTCTATTCCGGTGCGTGTTTCGCCGTGCGTTCGCACGATTCGTTTAAGCAGCGCTGCCGCTTTCTTATTTTCGCCAGCTTGCAGTTTCGCTTGCGCCTCTTCGAGTTTTCGGCGCGTCCCTTGTGACCAGACGAAGTATCGCGAGCGCTTGATCTGGCGGCTATGCGAGTTCGATGGGAGATATGACAGGCCCAATTGCGTACTGCGGTCGCCCTTGCGCGTCAGGATGAGTGTGCGGCCATGATGCGTTCCGACGAAAAGCGGATTCTTCCGTCTGCGGTCCAGTGTCGGATCGAACGCGACCCAGCCTTGGTCGGGCAGATACGCCTCCGGCCAACGATGCCAGACTCGATCGACGAAGGGCATCCGTTTTTTCGCGGGAAACATGGAAGCCCCGACCATTCGGGTTGGAATCCCGGTGGCGCGGCACAACGCACAGAAGACATACGTGAATTCGGAGCACGAACCGCTGCGCCGCTCAAGCACAGCGGGGGCTGAATGCCAGCCGTCGCCGCGCTTGTACTTGAACGAACCGGCAATGAAATGATGGATCGCGACAGCCCGGGCGGCTGGTTCGGGATAGTCCCGAAGCAATTCGGCGGCTTTTGCTCTGATCACCGGCGATTCAAGGTCAAAGATGCTGTGATTGCGGGTGAACGTCTTGATCAATTCCGGATCAACGTCGGCATATGATTTCTTGGGCGGCGAGTCGAAGCGGGCGACGGTCGGCGGACGAAGGACAGCTTCACACGAAAACCCGACGCGCACCTCTGCGCCCGCCGCAATCTCCGGGATAACGACGCGTTTCAAGGCGTTGCCAAATTCGTCGCGGCGATTGGAAATGTGCACATCGTGGCCGAACGTTTCGACCCGAAATCCTCCAATCGACTGGTAGCCATCGCTCGGCGGGACAGTGAGATACACCCGCACATCGCGAAGCGGCTGCTTGGTGTGGTTGCGGAGAACATGGTGGTAAGCGATTTCATAACGTTCGCCGTTGGTCGAGGCGTCGGCTGGCGCGGATGCGAGCGCTGCCAGGAGGATTGTCATCGCGTACGACATTTTGGCCCGATCTGCTGATCAATGTTGGCTTGTTGACGACGAACAGTCTAAGCAGGTGCGTCCGGGACGCACCCTACATTGATGCGATTAGTTTTTCGGCGTCTTGCTTGGCGTCCTTGCCATCCGGGTCCCAATTGTACAACAGCTCGCAGGCTTCGTTTTGCAGATCGTTGAAGGGTTGGACGCTGCCGGGAATTTTGTTGTAGATGAAGGAGAACACCAGCCAACGGTCGTTCTTGGTGTGAACGTATCCGCTCAGGGCGCGGACGCCTCTGATGTAGCCCGTTTTGGCGAATACGCGGCCGTTGAGGCTTTTCATGCGGCGGCCCAGCGTTCCGGTTTCGCCCGGTTCGGCCAGGCTTGCGCGGAAGACCTCGAAGTCTTTGTGCTTGTGCATCGCGATCAGAATGTCGCTGATGAGGTGGGCGGTGACGTTGTTGCCGCGGCTAAGGCCCGACCCGTCGGCTACCTTCAGCTTCGAATCGTCGATGCGGTTCTTTTTCATAAACGCGCGAATCGCCCGTTCGCCGCCAGCCCACGAACCGGGGCGCTGGTGCCCGCTCGCCTCATCGAAGACCCGTCCGCTCAGCTTGCACATGCACTCGGCAAAGAGGTTCTGGCTGCTTTTGTTGATCCGCCAGAGGACTTCCGGCATCGTCGTCGTATGCGTCGCGATGATCGCGTCGGCTGGCGGGATGAGCGATTCGCCGAGCGGTGTCGGTGACGATCGAACTTCGCCATCGACGACGATCCCGTTGTTGACCAAATGCCTGCGAAACGCGCCCGCGAAGAATTCGCCGGGATCGTTGACCGGTTTGCTCTTGAGCGCCTTCGTCTTGCTGCATCCGCCGCCGATGACGACGACGTTGGCGTGCGGCATGCGGTTGATGGTCGGCTCTTCGTCCTTGCCGGTGATGCACTCGTTGACCACGACGAGATCGTCATACGGCGGAGTGACAGTATATGACACCGGTTGGCCGTCGGTCGTCGGGCTGATGGTGATGTCCACGCAGTTGTCATTGAAGTTCAATCCGGATACCGGGGCGGCATACCAGTGGACGAGGTCATCATGATCCCACGTGTCATGGAAATGATACGCGTCGAACGCCCCTTCGTAGTACACCAGGTCGCCCGAAACGTGGTTGATTCCCTTTTGCCTCAAGGCTTTGATCCAATCGTCGAACACGGTCATCGTCGTGCCGCCGCGACGTTTGGCCAACGGGTTGTCACCGACGGCTGGGTCGCCCGTCCCGGTGATCCAAAGGTCGTCACCGTCGCGGGCGAGATACGTTTGAAACTTGTAGTCCGGTCCCAGCAAGTCCAAACCGGTCGAACTGGTGACCAATTTCATGTTGCTCGCGGGCATGACGGCGACGTCTTCGTTGGACGCGTAAAGTTCGGTCCCGCTGGCCAGGTCGACAACGCGGGCGCTGATCATCGCACCTGTGTCGGCATTGCGGTTGAGGATTTCGCCAAGTTGCGAGCGGAGGACCGGGTCATGGATCGTCTGCGTCGCAGAGCAGCCGGCAAGTCCGACGAGCAGGCTTACGGTTAGAAGTGCTACGACAACAGGGCCAAAGCGTTTGGGGCGTGAAAAGCGCACGGTCAACCTCCGCGGGAAATCAATGGGATCAAAATGGCAAAGCCGATCGCGTAGGGGGGGGCCGTGCCCACCATGTCGTTGTGGTTCGAACAGCGGTGGGCATGGCCCACCCTACGATGCGATCGCCGGATCGTTTTCTTATCTCTGCGAATTCGGGTCTATTCGCAAAATCGGCTTCAGTGTACCATGCACCCGCGCCGAATGAAGCGCGAAGTCATTGGCTTGATGGGGGCCAGTGAACAAGACGAGTCGCGATGCGAAAGGATGACCGCATGTTCTTTGCAGGATTGGGTTCAGGGATCGGGTTTTTGCTGGCGCTGTTGGGTGGATTGCTCAGCGCGGTTTTTGGAATCTTCCTGGGAAGTGGCGCCGCGTAGTGCGTAGGGTGGGCCGTGCCCACCATGTCGTCGGCGCTCAAACTGCGGTGGGCACGGCCCACCCTACTTGCTGTCGGTGGGGCCCTTCAATTCGACCAGCGGCGTGACTTTGAGCTTCGGCGAATCCGATTCGCCGTGGTTTTCATTTGAACACGCGCCGTGACCGCAGCCGCACCCTTCGCCTTCGCCGAAAATCTTCCGCGCGAACGCGATGGCGTAAACAACAGCCAGCGCCAGACCGCCAACCACAATCACGTATTCCCACCACATAGACTCACCCGCCAAACGTTTAAGAAATCCGAATGCCAACCTGATACACAACCAGCGCGCCGACATACGCCAGAATCGTCATGTACGAAAACGCGACAGCCGCCCACTTCCACGAATTTGTTTCGCGCTTGATGACCGCCACCGTCCCGCCGCACTGACAACACAGCGCGAAGAACACCATGATCGACAGCACCACAGGGATGTTATAAACCTTCCGCCCATCTGGCCAAGTCGCCGATTGAAGCTTCTGGCGCAGGGCGGTGGATTCTTCGTCCGCACCCGCGCCAAGGTTGTAAATGATGCCCAACGTCGAGACGACGACCTCGCGCGCGGGGAAAGATGCCAGCGTGGCCATCCCGATTTTCCAATCCCATCCGAGCGGTTTGACGGCTGGCTCGATCGCTTTCCCGACGCGCCCCATGTAGCTGTTGCGCAGGTATTCGCCGGCGACTGCGTTTTCGATTTTGACCGGTTCGGTGATGCCGGCTTGTTGCATGTCGGCGCGGACTTTTGTTTCGAGGTCGGCCGGTCTGGGAAAGTACAGGAGCGCCCAGATGATGATGCTCATCGCGAGGATGATGGTGCCAGCCGACTGGACGAAAACCTTGCCCCGGTCAAACGAGCGCCAGAGGATCAGTTTGATCGACGGTTTTTTATAGCTGGGGAGTTCGAGGATAAACGGCGTCGGCGTGCGTCCCTGGAGCACACTTCGAAATACGAGCGCGGCGACGGCTGCAGCGACGATGCCGAAGAAATACATCCCGGCGAAAACCAAACCTTGCAGCGGCAGGAAACCGAGGACGACTTTTTGCGGGATGAACGCGGCGACAAAAATCGTGTACACCGGAATGCGGGCGCTGCAGGCCATCAGCGGGGCGATGAGGATGGTGATCAAACGTTCGCGCGGGCATTCGATGGTGCGCGTGGCCATCACACCGGGAATGGCGCACGCAAACGAAGACAGCAGCGGCACGAATCCGCGTCCGCCGAGTCCGAATACGCGCAGCACGCGATCCATTAAGAACGCCGCCCGCGCAAGGTATCCGCAATCTTCGAGCAGTGTGATCAGCGCGATTAGAATCATGATCTGCGGCAGAAACACGAGGACGCTACCGACACCACCGATGACGCCGTCGGTTAAGAACGTCGCGAGCAGTCCTTCGCCCAGTGCGGAATGCACCCAACCGGCCAGCGCTCCGAACATGGCCTCGATACCATCCATCAGCGGCGCCGCCCAACTGAACACGCTGATGAATGTCACGGTCATGACGGCCACGAAGATCAGCGTGCCGAGTATGCGATGGGTTAAAAGGTTGTCGAGTCGTTCGCTGCGGGTGGGTTGCGTGTTGGGCGTTCGCTTCAGGCAACCGCTGACGATATCCGCGATGCATGCGTAGCGGATTTCGGCTTCGAGGTTGGCCGGCGAGTGTCCGGACACTTTGATTTTTTCCCGCTGTCCGCTGACAAATTCCGCCAGCGCTCGGCTGTCGGGATGATGGGCGAGGAGTTTTCGTTCCATTTCGCCGTTGGCGTCGAGCAGGCAGCGGCGCAGTTCGTAGGGCGTGACCGGCTCCGCGGCGCCGTTGCGCTTGGCGATCTCTGCCGACAACGCTTCGACGGATTGGTTCACCGCGTCGGGCCAATCGCAAATGGGCGACGGTTTGTCACCGCCGATCGCCTTTTCGATGGCTTCGATCAGCGCGACGCGACCCTTTCCGGTTGAGGCGACGATCGGAATCACGGGCACGCCGAGATTGGCGGCCAGTTTGTCGCTGTCGATTTGAATGCCGCGGCGCTCGGCGATGTCGGTCATGTTCAGCGCGATGACCGTGGGCAGACCGGCTTCTAGAACCTGCGACGCGAGGAACAAGTTGCGCTCGAGATTGGTCGCATCGATGACCACGACTGCCGCGTCGAGCGGTTTGGTATCGTCGCGAAGACCGAGGAGTATTTCGGTGACGACAAATTCATCGGGCGAGCGAGCGGTTAAGCTATACGCACCGGGCAGGTCGAGCACTTCGAGTTGCGTCGCGTTGTGGCGGACGATGCCGGATGCTTTTTCGACGGTGACGCCGGGATAGTTGGCAACCTGGCGGCGCAATCCGGTCAGCATGTTGAAGACGGAAGTTTTGCCGGCATTCGGATTGCCCATCAGCGCGATGACCGGAAGTGATTCAGACGTCGCTTGGGTTGTTGCCATGGAGATTCCGAAAGTCGCGGCGTGATGCGCCGAATGCAAGAGTGACGCGCCGAATGCATATGCACAGATTGTTTATGCACCGAATGCTAATGCACAGAATGAATACGAACTGACCGATTACGCCGGGTCGGTCGCAAGCAGCACGCATTCACATTCGCGGCGACGAAGCGAAAGGTGATAGTTGAGCACTTCGATCTGATACGGATCGCCCAACGGCGCCACCCGCACCATGCGAATCTGGCGGCCGCTCGTCAGCCCCATCTCCGCCAACCGCTGCTGAACAGCCGGTTCACCCTGAAGCGAGGCCACCGTCGCCTTAGCCGACGCCTTCAAGTCCGCCAATGTCCTGGGATTCTGAGCGATCATGTCGAGTGACTCACCAAGTGCCCGGCTGACGCTTTGCAGCCGGATTCACCAATTCGCAGCAAAGGGCCTCAAAACCGCGCCCCAGCCCCCCAAACGCCGATTCGGGCGACAAAGTTTGGTCGCCCCAAAAGAGTTTGACACATAAAACTAATACATCCTTTCGGCAAAAAAGCAAGCCCCGAAAACACAATTATCGCCCCAAAAACGGGGGCAGAGGGGGACTGGCATTGATAGCTGCGAGATGAAATTGCAAAAAGTGCAAAGAAACTGCAGAAACCCAATGCGCGTACAAAATCCGCAACGCCCTGAGGGGTCGTTACGGAGGTTTTGGGCCTCAATCGAGTTGGTGACCGCATTGCGGCCATACTTCAGCGGCTTACCGACCTTGCCCCAGCCCGGTCCGATCGCCGCGATTTGTCACCTGTTCGACCGGCGTCCGAACGCCCGTCGAATCCCCGTCGTTGGCTCGGCGAACCTCTCTTAAGTCCACCCACTTTGAGCCTCTCGGGTGCGGGCACGTCGCTCCCTTCCACCGCAGCTTCCCGCCGCGTCCTTGAAGTCGAGCCATCGACCAGTGGCCACACCCGCAAGCGTCGCAATACAAATGCCCGTCCTTGTGCGATGTCGAGCGATCGCAACCCATGCACGCATACAGCCGTCTCAGCTGCACTTCGCGGCTGACGCGGCCACGTGTCACCGTACGGACGAATGACCACGCCTTGGCGATCATCGATCGGACACGCTGCCAACGATGCGATCCCTGCGGACGCACGTAACGGCCAGTCGCCGTGTACATCGGGCCGCGATCGCCTGGGAACTGTTTGATCTCAATCTGTGTCAATAGATCACCGTCGTTGTTGAACCAACACAGTCGTTCGTTTCATCGCTGGGCGAAGGCGCAGGCGAAATGCCAGTCTTGCCCGAGGCGAAATTCAACAATGTCGCACACCACTGAGCGCCACTCAGCTGAGGCGGGAGCTCAAGACTGATCGTCTCTGTTGGGACACCGGTGCCCACGGCGCGAACGCTCGCACCTGCACCGACTGAGTGAATCACCACGGTTCCCAATACCTCGTACGATACGATCGTGGGGACGTTGCCCGCCCAGGTGACAACGATGTCGATGCCTGCGGTCGTGTCACCGAATCCCGTCGGCAAAGGCGAACCCACGCACTCCGGACTGCTTCCAGACACGCCGGTCACAGACGCGACACCGGCGAAGTTGCAGACATCGGTTCGAGCGAGCGGCACCGCCAACGGCAGAGCAGATTCTACGCCCGCGCGAACCGTCGAGAAGCACGCGTTCCCCTCGCCAACACAATTGGTCGCATTCGTGTACTCAGTGCCGTACGACGGCGTCACCACACCGACCAGCGGGAATTCCGACCAGAGCGGACTCGCCGCGTCATACCCGCACGCAATGCACGAAAGCCCGCCGCCAGTGCGCGATTCGTATTCAGCCTCCAACGCGATCGTGCAGACTTCAGGTGCCGAGCAAATCGGCAACGTGATCGTGTAGACGCGCGACGGTATCCATCCGCTTGTAAACTCGCCGTCGCAGCCCCAAGTGATCCGCATCCGTTTGAAGAAGAAGTACTTGCCCGCCTTTTCGCGAGCGGGTGGATTGATCCAGATCGAGAGCTTTGCGTTCGCTCCACCAACCCAGCAGAGTTTCGGCGACGTCGGCAGGTTGCCCCACGTCGTGTACAGATCGCCGCGTCGCGAATCAGCAGTTCCGAATCTCCAAATGCCCTCACCAGCAGACGAATAGAACGTGCTTGAATCGACGTCGTAGAGCGTCACCGATTCGGATACGAGCTCGCAGCAACTGCACGGGCAATCGCAGTCGTCGTTCAGCAATGATGGCGCTGCGTTTATCAGCATGCGGGCGGCTCCGACTGCGATATGAACCCAGGACCATCCATGTGGTACCACCCGCCTTGCGGGCATACGCCATTGCGACACGACACGAGGAACGCGAACCAATCCTCCTGCAACTGGCCGGGATAGCTTTCAAACACCCATCGAACGCCAGACGTCTTGAAAGATTGTCGATGCACCCACACAAACCGATCGGGCACGCTGATGCCTGTCACCGCTTTGACGATTGCGTGCGTACCCGCACCACCTGAACCAATTCCGAGCTCAAGACGGTTGGTTGCCGTCAACCAGCGACCGTCCGCCAGCGGTGCAAGGACCAACGCATCGGTTTCGGCAGACGAGGTATCATCGACTTCTCGAACCCAATAACGCGCGTCGTTGTAATCCGCCTCCTCTTCAGGCCCGGCAGTTACGATCTGTCCCACGAACCCCGACGCACCGTCTCCCTCACCGTCGTCGCGCACGTAACCGATCGTTTCATCGCCAAGCAATTCATCCTCGGCGATCGCCACGTTTCGTCTTGCACGGTCAGTGATTGATCTCATGAGCAGACAGGCTCCACCGTAAAGCCAGCCAGTGCCGGCGGTCCCTGCGAATCAATCACGACGTCCTTCGGTGTCGAAGCGTCCGCCGCCTGGTCAGACTCGACGTCATTCGCCGATCGCGTCAGCACGGTGACACTGAGTGTCGTTCCGTGCGCGAGTCCCGGATCGCGGTCGATCTCAAGCTGGCTGTAGCCAGGTCCAACCACTTCGCGATCGCCAAGCGGCGCACCGAAGTTGATGCCGCCGCCGGTACCGCCATCGGTGTAAATGCTGACCTCGGCTGCAGGCGTTTCGATCTGCGTGTTGTTGACGTTCACGGTGACGATGATCGTGCCGCCTGCTTCGGGTCTCACCGCAAAACTGATCGGCGGGGGCGGCTTCGGGAAGATCTCCGTCGCGGCATCGACGTCCATTTGCGATTGCACGATCGAACCATCGGCGGGCACGCCCAAAGGTCCGAGCGCTTCGACGCCAAACGTTCGCTGGATCTGAAACGCCAAGCCGCGATCGTTGAACGATTCGGTCACCTGCGTCTGCCCGCGTATCGCCGTGCCTACGACGATGTCGTCCGCAGTCACCGCGTACGCACTGCCACGATGCAGCGCGTAACCGCCGTCAATGAATCGCCAACGCATGCGTCGATCGCGCGGCATGCAGTGCGTCATCAGCCCGAAGTCAGGCCGCTTGGCAGCCCGGAAGCGAACCGCGAACCAATTGTTGACCAGGTCACAACTCATGCCACGCTCTGCGTAATGATTCCCGCCGTATCCTCAGAATGCGTAATCGTGACCAAAGGCGTCATGCCATCATCGTCGTAGATGATCTCGGTGTTGGTATTTGCGTCGATCTCGCGTTTGTTGAGCATCGCCTTGCGAATCAACGCCAGGTCGGTGATCGGTTCCGATGGCGAGATCGACAGCGTGCCATCTTCCCATTCAGCAGGGAGCGTTTGATCTTTCCAGATGATCACGACCCGGTCCGCGTTGGTCTCCGCCGCCGTGAGTACGAGCTCGACAGATCCACTCGCCGCCGGATTGACCGACGGCAGGTTGGTCAGGTTCGCCAGGGCAGCGCCGCCGACGGATATCTTGAAGTCGCCTGCAGCGATCGTCGGATTGGTGAGGATGCTTCCATCCGCTGTCGAGCGCAACACAACCGCGATCGTGATGGCTTGGTTCTTTTCGATTTGACCGAGGTTCATACCAAGTTCCTAATTATGTTTTGGTCCATTCACGTTTCTGAACCGGACCGATGTCCGCGAAGTTTTGCCAGGGCGATCGTGCACCATCGACGAGGAAGTTTTTCGGCCAGGCGATCTGCGTCACGCCCGCCTGTGATCGAATGCGAAAATCATCCATCGCCGCATCAACGAGAGGATTGGCGGGAAGTGACAATCGGCCGCCTGGCTCAAACACATAGACGTTCGCATCTACTTCGCCCGAACCGTTGCCATAGAATCCGCAACCCAGCAGCGTCACGTTGGGCGTGCCTGTCGCAACATTCCCGCCGATGCCGTACAGCGTGTTTGCGACAAACAAGCTGTTCTGGATCACAAAGGGCTGACCTTCCGGGGTACCGTTGATCGCCAGTCCCTGTTCGGTGTTGCCGTACGCCAGGCAGCCGACCAACACGCGGGCGAGCTCTTCGCCCGATTGCGCCGCCACGAATCCGTGCGTCGCGTTGCGGGCGCTGATGCAGTTAAAACAACCGCCCGACGATGCGCCCTTCATGCCGAATCCGAACCCGCCGCCGTCATGGGCAAAGCATCCAAACGCCGCCGCGTTGTCGGCGTCAATCTGCACGCCCGCACCGGACGTCCAGTTGTCGATCTCGCAACCGATGATCACCGTGCCCTGGCCGGTGATGTTCATGCCGCGCTCAACCAAGTTGGCACGGCATGCATACAGCACGTTCGATTCGCCGCTGATCGAAAACCCGAAGTTTGCTCCACCGACACCGCCGTTGCCGGTGGCAGTGATGTACTCGAACCGATGGTATGCCAGTGCGTTGTTGACGACCTGGTCGGTGACGCCGTCGATGTCGAACGTCACCACGGGCACCACGCTGTCGTTCGGGGCGGCGTTGTAACCACGCCAAACGATCGGAGCGTCGCGGTTGCCCGCGTTGGCTGGACTAAACGCTGAGGCGAGGACGTACGTGCCCGCCTTGATGTGCACGACGTCGCCCGCAGCCGCGTTTGCTTCTGCCTCAGCCAGCGAGCTCGGACTGCCGATCGAGTTCGTCGCCCACGGTTCGACGCCGGTTGTCGTGACGTACTTGTCCATTTACTGCTCCCACTCAAAGGGCGGCGTGATGTCAAACGTCCAGTTGCCGTCGGGCTCTTCTTGCGCGAACGCCATGTCGCGGACTTCGGTCGGACCGGTGTCGATGAATCGATCGACGCTGGCCGTCGCCGTCTCGTTGCCCACTGCGTCGATCGTGGTCACGTCCACGGTGTGCAAGCCATGCGCAAGCGGTGGCGTAGTCAGGATGATGTCCTCGTCGAACGCCTCACCGTCCGGTGCCAGGTCCACCGCCGGATCGAAGACGACGCCATCGAGTTCGACACGCGCGGTGTCGCCCGATTCGTACGCTTCCCCGGCTGGCAGTGTGATGGTCATCCCTTGCATCAGTACGGTCCTTTGAGCCCTTTGCGTAAGCTGTGATCGCGCAGCACCAACTCCGTCGTCTGGTCAGCCGCGTTGTAGATTTTCGCGACGACATGTGGGTAACCACTGCCACGCTTCGAATCGCCGCCAAACGAAAGCAACCCGCCTCCGTTCACCCGAGCAATGCCGCGAATCGGCGTGCCCAACGGGTAACGCTCGGTCTCGATCCACGGGATCACTGGATTGCCCTTCCATTTCGCGACGGAAATCTGAGCCAAGCGAGCTTTGGCGACGCGGTCGATCGCGGCCTGATCGTTCACATCCTCAATGGTGGCAGCGTAGGACGGATCGACCGAAATAGTGTTGACCTTGCGCCGCTTGAACGACTTCGGATTGAGGTACATCTTCGTCACGCCCGTGCCGGCGAGAGGCGACACACTGCCCGAACCAGCCGTATCGGCTTCGGCCCCAATGCGATCGTCTAGTTCGATCGCAAACGTCGCCCGAATGCGCAAGGCGTGTTTGAGGTAAGCATCGTAGAAATTATCCACGGTGCCATTGTCTTCGATTACCTCTCGCCCGATCGATAGCAGGTTCGGTGCCTTGAAGTAGATCGCGCTCAGCTGCTTGTGGACCGTGAACACCGCCTCAAGCGGGCCCCATGTGTCGCCGCCGTCGAGCGATATTTCGAGACGGATTTTCTTCTGCTCGCCGCTTTGCGGTTTCACTTCCGGATGGTCGATCATCCGCCGACGTCGCACCTGTCCGGTTACGTCCGGAATCAGGAACGGCGCGTCATAATCGGTGTATGGCCCCGTTTCGCGATTGAAGTTCAGGAAATCAATCTCGCCCGCCGGATCGATGCCCCACAGTCGACCGACGATTCGGTAGTCGAGTTCATCGAAGCTCAACCCGTTCGGGTTGTAACGTTTGTAGAACTCACCGTCCTTGTTGAGCACAAATGGATCGCCGTATGCGTCGGCGCGATAATCATCGGCGTCTTCCGAGTCCACATCGTCCCACAAAGAATCCGGTTCCCAAAGCGGCTTGAATTCCGCCGTGGTGATAAACCAAAAGCGGTCGCCAAACACGTATACGATCTCGACGGTTGATCCGAAGTCGCATCGCAGGTTCGCGCTCTGTACATTGCTGTTCGCCAGCACGTCGGCAACCGGTCGAAGTTGCCCGTTCGGGAAGTACTGACTTGCGTTGTGCTCAAGATGCAACACGTCCGATGACTTCTGATCGTCCACCCAGAAATCCAAATGGCTGAGCACGCGGACCTCGCCCGACTGCGTTTCGTTCGTGTGTGATTCGCCGACGTGCAAACCGCACTGCGGGGTAAACGCCGCCATCGCCTCGATTAAATTCAACCCTTCGACCGAGAAGTTCTGGCAATTGCGCACCATCATGTTGCGCCAACCCCAATTCACGTTGCCCGACAGCAGCGCGTCCGACTCGGCTTCCGTCATCGACCACCACGCTTCAGCACCTTGGCTCGACAGCGTCGTGAAGAGATCTCCGGGATCGATCTGTTCGTCGAGTCCGTAGGGTAGGTACACCATGATCAGATAGCGTAGTGCCTGCAGAAACGTCCAGTACTCCGCGTTCGGATCGCCGTCGTAGGTGAAGATGTGGATCGGTGCGTTCGGATCGTGCGCGTGATCGTGTTTAACAAGCACCGGGCGAGCGAGGCGGTTTGGTTTGCCTTGGAAGTTAAAGATCGCAGGTAGTGCGCTGACGCCGGCGGCGAGGTCGCCCCAGTCCATATCGATGGGGTCGGTGGACGGTGGATCTTCAGCGTCGAGGGCCTCACTCGCCTCTTGGCTGAGCATGAGTCGGCCATGAATAGTCGAAACGTTTCGACGCCCGGATCGCCTGAAGATCGACCTGATCTTCATCGACCGCCGGCGAAACGATCCGCCCCTGTTGGGCGAGCCGTTGATAGACAACCCGTGCCCGTCGATGAAGCCGTGAAGGAGCACCGGCATGTCGCGCAGGTCGCTGACGCCCGGTTGGATTTCGATGACGGCGCATCGCAGCCTCGGAGAATAGAATCGGTTCATCCACGCATCGGTCATTTCATGGCGAACGGGGAGCGTGCCGTGCTTCTTTGTTTCCTGCCAGTCGATTTCTGCGTCGGCGTCGCTGTTCGCCTCGACGCTGTCGACGACGCGCGTGACCTTGACGCGCGGATCGAAGTACAGACGCGGATCGGTTTCGTCGCGTTGAACGTAGAACGCAAGCGGCGCTGCGGGCTGATTGGTTGTGATGGGGCGCACCATGCGTCTCTGCCTACGTCATCTGCTTGAAAACAATCGTGTCCGTTCGCGTCACCCAGCCGGTAAGTTCGCCAGCACGGATCACCTGAAACCCTTGACCAGGTTCGTAGCGTTTGATGGTCACCCGCCGGAACGTGCGACCGGTTGTCGACACGAGCGTTCCCTCACCCGTGCGCTTTCGTGCGTCGATCGCGTCTGAAATCTGGTTGAGGATCGAAAGCGTCCGCACCCGCAAGCCCACACGCCAGGTGATCAGCCTGCCGCGCGATCCGAGATCGTGGGAAAACACGCCGTCGACGCCTGCCATCCCGAACTCGACCTCGGCGATCGCTTGTTCACCTTCGGTGACGTTGACCGTGCTGCGGGCGTCGTTTGGATGGAGCGAACCGCCCTCAAGCCCAACGTCCAATCCTGTGTACGATGCAGTGGCCATGGTTGGTTTCAGTGACGAAGTCACGAAGTTACGAAGTCACGAAGTAAACAACTCCGTCACTTCGTCGCTACGTCACTGCGTCACTTGCCGTCTCCCCTCAATCATTCAGATCCTCAATCTCTTCCGGGTTACGCCCGGCTTCGACGTCGTTGTATTGCGTGCCGACGATGGTGATGTTCGTCTGACGATTCGCCTGGCGATCGAGTCGTCGCGTCCGCCTGGCCTCTTCGATTTCGCGAGCAACTTGATTCAGATTAGCGTCGCGATATCCAGTCTTGCGATCAAAGTAGCCGACGCCTTCGAGGGCTTCCTCGGCGGCACTAACATCCACGCCATCGCGTCGAAGTAGGTCGATCTGCTGCTCAAATATTTCGGGAAGGTGACGCTCAATCTCCGCCTCGCGATGCTCGTCGTCGACGCCCACAACCACGCCGCTTTTAATCTCCGCTTTAAGCTTTGCTTCCGCCAGTCTGCGGGCGTTCGTGATCGTCGCTTCGAGCCTGCCAGACTGATCTTTGATCAGGTCGATCTCTGCCTGGTTGATGTTGCGGCGGCGGATGACCGAGTCCTGGTCGTCTTCGATCACCGCGTCGAAGTCGGCGGCGGTCGCCGTATCCACAGCGTCGCCAATGCCTGCAGTTGCTTCCACGTTCGATCCGCGAAACGCCTTGAGCAAGCGCAGGCCGCGTTCGGGCGAAACCTGTTTAAGAAACTCGTCCTGCTCTTCCTGTGTGTCGATCTCGCCGATCAGTTCGCGGGCAATCTCAATCCGCTGAGCCGAAGTCAACGACTTGGGGTCAATGTTCTTTTCCTTCGCGCGCTTCTCGATTTCGCGCGTGAACTTTTGGTCGGTGCCGGCCACTGCGACTTGCTGCAGCGACGTCAGCGATTGCGCCGCGAGCTCCTCGCTCACTTCAACATTGCGGGCTTGCCCGGCGAGTTCAAGGACATCATCCAGTGACACGCCTTGCTGCAGCAGCCCGGTGCCGCCGCGTGCGAGCTCGTCGACAAACGCCCCGACGTTCTTGGCTTTCGACTGAGTCGCCGCTGCCGAGATCTTCGCGACCGCTTCTTTCGCTGCCTCCGGTGAATCGAGTGCGCCCGCTTCCTTCAGGAAACCAAGCAGCGATGAAACCGCCGACGCGTCGAAGTCTTTCGCCGCTGCAAACGATCCGATCTGTGTCGTCGTTTCGAGGTTCTGCCCGGCGAACAGCCCGCCCTGGTCACTGAATGCGATGTCGGCGGCGATGCCTAGTTCGCTCGCGGCGTTGAGATCGAGTCCGGTGCGCTTGCGGATATCTGTCAGCGTAACGATCGCGTCTTCTTCGTTCTGACCGACCTGTGCACCAAACGCTTTCGTTTGTTCCGACAGAGAGACCGAGTCGTCTTGGAGTTCTCCCTGCAACCGCAGCGCCTCTTCCAGTGACCCAACGATCTGATCAATCAAGTGTTTGACCGCAGAAAGTGCACTCAGCCCGGAGGTCAAGCCATTCAGTGCGCCACCGAACGCGTTGCCCTTGTCGGTCGCCTTGCCGAGTCCGTCGCCAGCGCCGTCAGCACGCTTCCCGGTTTCCTGCGAAGCGTCACCGACGCCCTCCATTCCCTCGGCAACTTCATCCAGTTGCCGCTTGGCTTCTTGTGCGCCGGTAACTCGGATGTCCTGTTCAATCGGTGGCATGGTGCTCCAGTGCTATGCCTTGATTCCCGGCTACGCGCCAGCGGCGTGC
>JAUIEW010000211.1 GCA_030429365.1 Phycisphaerae bacterium | reverse complement strand
TTGCCTAGTTTCCCTACCGGCATCCAGCGTTCTAGTTCGTCGATCTGCTCGAAAAGGTGGTCGAACGAATCGACGATGAAGAGGAGCGGCTGATAGTGGTCGATCTCGAAATATTGGTTGACGACCCACTCGAGTTGGAACGGGTAGCGCTGCACGCGGGGCGATTCGAGGCAGTATTCGAGTTCGCCGTGCGAGCTGAGTAGACCGCTGCCATACACGCAAAGATCGTTCTTGCCGCCGCCGGGTTTACGCATCAAACCGAATTCGATGGTGAACCAGAAGAAGCGGGCCATCGCCTTGATGACGCTTTCGAGCTTCTGGATGCGCTCGTCGTGGTCTTTGATTTCGGCGGCGAATCCGGCGGCTGACCTTGCGACTTCGCCAAAACGCACAAGGACGTCGGCGAATTGCTTGTCGGTATGCATGGGGACGTGGCCGGCAACGTCGTGGAAGATGTCGGGCTCGGGCAGGTAGTCGAGCTTGCTACCGTCGCGGATGGTGATGGTGGTCGGAAACGCACGTTCACGCAGCGAATCAAAAAAATGATACGCGGGCACATAGCCCGACACGGCTCGAGCGCTGAATCCACTCAGCGGTTCGAGGAATTTGTTGATGTCGTCGAGATGGGGAATGTGATCCGGCGGAAGGGCCAACTTTTCAACACCTTCCAGAAATTTTGGGTGCGAATATTTTTCCCATCGCGGGCGGATTCGTTTGTATAGCTCGCGCCACGTTTCCTGATTGGCATCGCTGTAAAGTTCGTAGGGCTGATCGATGAACGTTTTGCCGGCACTACGCACTTCTTCGATGAACGGCGCCTGCGTTGTGGTAAGGCCTTCGCCAGGTGTGGACATGTAGCGTCACCTTTCGAAATGTGGTCGATGGATTGCGCGCTTCGGGGTTTCGTTTGCACTGGGTGGCAAGCACCCAGTGGCACCCCTGTTTCTTGTGGCACTCGTTTCGCCCACTGGTGCGTTGTGTCGCTCTGTGTAGGGTGGGGCTTGCCCACTAATGAGAGAGTCGACCCAACATGGTGGGCACGGCCCACCCTACACGATACGAATGCGATTCTGGAAACAGCACACTGTATGCGACAACTAACTTCGCACCGCTACAGAATCATATCTTGATTTGGGGCCGCGGCAAATCGAAGCGGTCTGCGGTTGTTGCATATGAGTTACGGCCCAACCGTCCGATGGTCTGCAGTTTTTCCGGATCGAGCGCGCCGTCATCGGCAATAAATTCATCCTTCGCATGAATTGCGACGAGGCGGCCAAAGATGACGGCGCCCGCACCGGGTTCGTCGCCGAACTCGATGATGCGATCCAATTTGCACTCGCAATTCACAGGGGATTCGGCCACCAACGATGGTTTGACGATGCTGGCTGGCGTTGGCGTCAGGGCGCACTTCTCGAATTCGTCGACCTCGGGGGCGTACGGGGCGCTGCTGTCGTTCATGGCGTCGGCGATTGAACGCGTGACGGTGGCGACGACGAACTCGCCGGTGGCTTCGATGTTGACCTGCGTGTCTTTCTTGCCGTGATCGCGCGTGCGCGAGGGGCAAACCATCATGATCGGCGGGTTGGCAGATACCATGTTGTAGAAGCTGAATGGTGCGAGGTTGCGAACGCCGTCGGGTGAGATGGACGAGACCAACGCGATGGGGCGGGGGTTCACAAAGGATACGATTATTTTGTAAACGTCCTGCCAGGATTGGTCGGTGTTTGCGAGGTCGATGTACATGTCGCCCTTCGAGCATTCCGTGTTGTTGAGTCAAGCACTGGCTGGCTAGCAGCCAGTGGCACACACGCTATTGCACGACGCGCTCTAGTGCTTCACCCAGGTCAGGTGATAGTCCTTGTCTTCGAGCGTGTCGGCGAACTTGGTCTTGATGAGCGGTTTGTACGTGTCGCACATGACGGCCAGTTCGCTGGTGCGCTTGGTTCCGATCGACGCTTCGTAGGTTCCGGGGTGCGGACCATGCGGGATGCCCATCGGGTGGAGGCTGATCGACTCGGACTCGATGCCCTTGCGCGACGTGAAGTTGCCTTCGACGTAGTAAAGGATTTCGTCCATGTCAACGCTCGCATGTCCATACGGGCAAGGGATGGCCTTCTCGTGGAAGTCGACCATGCGCGGGACGAACGAGCACACCACGAAGTTGTTTCCGGTAAACGTGATGTGAATCGTCGGCGGCAGGTGGATCAATCCCGTCTTCGGCTGATAGTCGAGGATGTTAAACGCCACCGGGTAGTTGAATCCGTCCCACCCTTCCAACTCGTAGGGCCAATGTTCGAAAATGTGGGCGGAGAGTTTGTTGCTGAGTTTGGTGACCAGCGGATAAGGCGGTTTGCCGTGCTTGGCTTCGTCGAATTTCAGCAGTTCCATCGGAATGCGGAAGTCGCGATGGGTGTACGGCGCGAACATGCTGATCTGCCCGACATCGTTGCGGTACTCTTTGGGGATGCCGAGGTATTGGCTTCCTTCGAAGACGAGCATGGTTCCCTTGTTGCCTTCGAGGTGAATGCGGTAGGGCGTGCCCTTGGGAATCATCAGGTAGTCGTACTTGCGGAAGGGCAGAATACCGTAAACGCTTTCGACGTAACCGTTGCCCTCTTTGACGAAGTACAGTTCGTCGCCATCGGCGTTTGAGAAGAAATTTTTCGGTGCTTCATTGGGTTTGATGATGCCGATTTGCACATCGGCATTGACCATCATGGTGCGCCTGCCGGTGAGGAAATCGCCGCCGTGCGGCATGTCCTGCGACTTGATGTGACGGCGGTGGAGCGGCTGATCTTCGACGAGTTCGAACGGGCAGAACCCATTGACGCTGACGGCTTCGACCGCGTTTTCATCGGTGGGCGGGATTTTGAAGTAGAGAATCGAATAAGCCCCTTCAAATCCGCGGCGGGTGACGCACTGCTCCATCAGCAGTTTGCCCGATTCATCATAAAACGCCGTATGTGGTTTTGGAGGCACTTTGCCGAGTTGGTGACGTTGAATCATGATGGCTTCCTTCTCTTGATGTCCTGCGACGATTTTGAACTGGCGAAGATGTTGGACTGGTCTGACGCATCATAACGGGATCATATCGATGTCGTTTGGCTTCGACGATGGGGGCGATTCGTTTTTCTTGCGAATTCGCCAGCCTTCGAGAAGATACCGCACATGCCGACCCATTTGACCTCGACAACGCACGACGCCAACAACCGCACGATGCGCGTGGGGCACTGGATTCTAGTAATCCTCGCGTTCTCAGCGGCAGTCGCCTTGAGCCTGGAATACGGTTTCGATCAACCGCCTGTCCCGACCGGTGTGCTGTTGATCGTTCAGTTGATCGCGATCACGGGTTACGTCTTCACGATTGTCCATGCATTTTGGACTGCAACGTCCTGGCGTGCAACTTTGCGGCGGCGCTGCTTTGACCTGCTGTTCTTGGTGGCGGCTGGCCTGCTGCTGACGTTTGAGTTTGGCGAAACGGGACAACCGCTGCTGCGACTCGGGACCGTCTACGTCGTCACGATTCAAGTGCTGCTTGTGGCGCGGATCCTGATCGGGGTGGTGCGGTGGAATCTTGAGTTGTCGCAGCGGCAGTTGCATCCATCGCGGTGGTTGGTGGTGACATTCGCGTGCGTGGTTTTCGTTGGGGGGTGCCTTTTGGCGCTGCCCAAAGCGATGACGCCCGAGGCGCGGTTGCGGGCGGAAGCCGATGTGCCGCGTCATCTGGTGGTGTCGTTGTTCACGTCGACCAGTGCCACCTGCGTGACGGGATTGGCGATCTACGACACAGCCACCGATTACTCCCGCTTTGGACAGATGATAATCCTCGGACTGATTCAACTCGGCGGACTTGGCATCATGATTTCGTCCACGATGCTGGGGTTGCTCATTGGTCGAAACCTGTCTTTGAAACAATCGTTGGTGCTGCAAAGCGACCTGCATCGCGAAACGGTGGGCAGTCTTCGGACTGTTGGCCGATTCGTCATCCTCACCACGCTCGTCCTCGAAACCATCGGCGCCCTTCTATGTTATCCGATGTTTGCCGCGCAACTCGACGGGACAGCCGACCGGATCTTCTACTCGGTATTTCACTCGGTCAGTGCCTTTTGCAATGCCGGCTTTGCGCTGCAATCGGACAGCTTCATCTCGATGGGCGATTCGTGGGGCGTGTACGTTTCGATCATGCCGCTAATCGTGCTGGGGGGATTGGGATTCCCCGTCCTACAGGATGTCTGGTCGCGCTGGATGTCGCGATTTGAACCACTACCCGAAACGAATGGGAATGACCCGGTGCTCAAGTGGGCCAGACCCATCCGCCGTCGGCCGAAACGCCTGCAACTTCATTCGCGCATCGTGATCTGGTCGTCGCTCATTTTGATCGTGTTGCCGGCGATGATGTTCTTCGCATTTGAGTCACTCGATTGGCGTACGGCATCGGTCACTGCAGCCAAGCCCGAAGAAATCACCGGCGCGGAGATTGATACCGACGTCGATCAGGATTTCGGGGTGATGAAGGATATGGGCTGGTTCGACCGGGCGCGCGGGGCGCTCTTTCAATCGGTGACTGCTCGGACGGCTGGCTTCAACACGGTGGCGATCGATGCGGAATCGCTGTCGCCGGGCAGCCGGTTTCTGCTGATGCTGCTGATGTTTGTGGGCGGTTCGCCGGCATCGACGGCCGGTGGGGTCAAAACGGTTACCGTGGGGCTGTTGGTTCTGGGGCTGCTAGCAACATTGCGAAAGCGGGAGCGGATCGAGCTCTTTGGCCGAACGATTCCGCGGGATCTTGTCGAGCGGGCAGGCGTGTTGGTGGTCCTGATGTTTGCGTTGATATCGTCCATCGTCCTGGCTTTGGCGATCACGGAGTCAGCGCCGCTTCGCGACATTCTGTTTGAAGCAGTGTCAGCATGTGGCACTGTCGGGTTGTCGTGCGGATTATCGGCGAAGTTGACGGTGCCGGGGCAGTTGATCATCATGCTGGGGATGTTCGCCGGAAGGCTCGGGCCGCTAACGCTGATGGTCGCGCTGGCCGACAAAGCGACGACCATGCCTTATGAATATCCGGAAGAACGCGTAACAATCGGTTAGGCCAAAGCTGGGCTTGATGAAGACAGATAACTAAGCGAATTGGATTTGCCATGAGAAGGTTTGCGGTCATTGGATTGGGGCGGTTTGGTGAACACCTTGCCCGGGCACTCGCCCAAGCCGGTGACGATGTCATTGCCATCGATCGCCATTCAGACTACGTCGACCGCGTGCGCGATGACGTGACTTTGGCGGTCCGCATGGATTCGACGGACAAGATGGCCCTTGAGGCACAGGGGATCGCCGAGGTGGATGCGGCGATCGTGACGATTGGCGAGGCGTTTGAGTCGTCGGTGTTGACCGTCGTGACGCTAAAGGAACTCGGCGTGCCGCGGATCATCGCGCGGGCGATGACCGATCTGCAGGGCAAGATTCTTCGCAAAGTCGGCGCCGATGAGATCGCGTCAGCCGAGCAGGAATCGGCGATGCGCTGGGCCCATCGATTGTCTCTGCCGAACCTGTCGCAGTACATCGAGCTCGAAGCCGACCACAGCCTCGTGTATATCGCCGCGCCGGAGGCGTTTGTCGGCAAGACGTTGTTGGAATTGCGGCTGCGCGCAGAACATCAGGTCAATCTTGTCGCCATACGACGTGATCGAGTGACCAAGTCGGCTGGCGACGAAGCCATGCCGCAAAGAAACATCATCGTGCCCATTGCCGAGACAAAAATCGAAAGCGGCGACGTACTCATCGTAGTGGGCCACAATGACGCGCTGTCAAAGTTGCCCCAGGATTGACAGTATCAGTAGGACCCGCTTGCTCAGTCCCACCACAATCCAATTGCACGCATGCCTTGTGGAATTTCGTATGGTTCCATCGGGCCCTCGGATAAATCAAATCCGTCGAGGATTTCGTCCTGGGCCCAATCCTTGGGGAGCCAGGTTTGAACATCATCGGGCGCGGCGCTGGTGATGACCCAGACCGTATCGGTGGATGGCCATTCGTCTGGGTTCTCGTGATCCTTCACTTCGACCAGCACCGTTTCGACGTCGGGGCGTTCGCGAATCGCTCGAAACAGTTTGTAGAATGTTACGGGCACATTCTCCAGCGAGAGATTGTATCCGATGGATCCGTAGTCGTTGTTGCCCTCAAAGAACTCTTCAAGTGTGACCAAGGGGCGTGGTGCGCCGGGCGCTTCAAAGTCGCCTAAACGTTTGAGAAGCATCTCTCTACGCTTGGGATCAAAGCTGCTCGTGATTTCATCGTCCTGCGTTTCTTCAGGACTCTCAGGGATCGGCGCAAATATGGCACGATACTTCCACATCAGAAACAATGCGATCAGTACACCGATGACAATCCCGAGCGGTTTTAGTTTTGCTTCGCCGAGAATCCATTCCATGGACCAAACCCTTTCGCTACATTGATTCAATCGAATTGATGATGGCGTTGGCGGCGTGTTCGATGTTCTGATTGGTAATGTGCAAATGCGTGACGGCGCGAAGGCGGCTTGGGGTTAGCGCGAGCATTCTGACGTTGTTTTGCAGCAGTTTTGCTTCCAATTCGGGCGCGGTTCCGGCGCTTTTGTCCAGATCGAAGTAGACGATGTTGGTTTCGCAGGGATCGACTTTGATCTTTGGGTTTTGTGACAGGAGTCTGGCCAGCGTTGCCGCGTTTTCGTGGTCTTCTTTCAGCCGTTCGACGTGATGGTCCAGTGCATAATTGGCTGCGGCGGCTAGGATGCCCGATTGACGCATTGCGCCGCCGAACATTTTGCGCATGCGCCGCGCGCGGGTGATGAATGCTTGGCTGCCGGCGACGGCTGATCCGACTGGTGCGCCGAGTCCTTTTGAAAAGCAGATCGTAGCCGAGTCAAAGTGCTTGGCGTAGTCCTTGGGCGACGTTCCCGACGCGACGCTTGCGTTCATGATGCGGGCGCCGTCTAGGTGCATCTTCAGTCCGAGTTCGCGCGCTGTCTTGCTGACGTCGGCGATCTGCGATTCACTCCAGACGGAGCCACCGCCGCGATTCTGCGTGTTTTCGATCACGCACAACTTGCTGACGGGAAAATGTTGATCGACGGGGCGAAGTGCGGCGCGGACATCGTCGGAAGTGAACATACCACGGTCGCCATCAACGAAGCGAACCGAACATCCGCTCAATGCCGCGGGAGCGCCGGCTTCGTATAAGTAGATGTGGCTTAGATGATGACAGATGATCTCATCGCCCGGTTCGGTGTGGCTGCGGATGGCGATCTGGTTGGCCATCGTTCCCGACGGGACGAACAGCGCGGCTTCCATGCCGAACATGTCTGCGACGCGCTCCTGCAACGCATTGACTGTCGGGTCGTCGCTGAAGATGTCATCGCCCAGCGGGGCGCGCATCATGGCCTCCTTCATCGCCGGGGTCGGTTGAGTGACCGTGTCGCTGCGTAGGTCGATCATGAGGGAGTCGGTTTGGTTCGGCATGGGTGCTCATCTACGATTGGGTGAAAAAGAAATCATCGCGGCCAGCGGCTGCGTTTGGCCCGCTATGCTAACGCAATGGCAGGAAAGAAGTTAGGGCGTGATACCGGTGGGGACGATGACGGCTTTAGGATGTGTAACTATTTGTCCGATAAGAAGTTGTGGCCCGGTTTGTGCGCCGCGAGATTCGTGTCGGACGGTGAAACCGTCGTCTTTGAATCTGGTATAAATCGATGCGCCCCGCGTGCGCGAGTCGTGTGATCCCGCGTAAGATGGTCGGGCGAATTGAATGACCTCTAAGAAGTGTTGGCCGGTATAGTCCGGCTGGCTTCAATGAACAGATAAGGTAAATCGCGTGACGATCGCATCCATCCTCGTTAAGCACGGAAAAATCACCGACGAG
Organism: Phycisphaerae bacterium; assembly: GCA_030429365.1. Lineage (GTDB taxonomy): Bacteria > Planctomycetota > Phycisphaerae > UBA1845 > UBA1845 > UBA1845. The sequence goes on along the minus strand of JAUIEW010000211.1, from coordinate 1,295 downwards.
CAGCGGGCCGAAGCTGAGAAGGCGGGCGCCACTGATAGCGTGCCCGTTGAAAAGAAGCTCGTTGAACTCGGGTACGCCACCGAACTCGAAGTCATCGAAGCGCGGGGTGAGCAACTTTCCATCCCGTTCGTTGACCTCACCAAGATCAAAGTTGATCGGGAACTCTTGAAGGTCGTCCCCTCGCGAACGGTTCACCGCTACAACCTCTTTCCGATCGATCGCAAGAACGGCGCGATCCGGTTGGCGACTTCCAATCCGTTTGATCTCTATGCGTTCGACGAACTGCGCATGCTCACCGGCTGCAAGGTTGAACCGGTGCTCGCATCGGAAGCAGACATCCTGCGCGTGATCCGCGAACACTACGGCGTCGGTGGTCAGACCGTCGAAGAGATGATCGGCATCGACGAAGTGGAAGTGGTCAGCGACGTCGATGAAGAGTCGGGCGACATATTAGAAGCCGCCCAGGAAGCAACGGTCGTCAAACTCGTGAACGAAATTCTCGTCGAAGCGATTCGCGATCGGGCGAGCGACATTCACATCGAACCGTTTGAAAACGATCTGCGCATTCGCTACCGCATCGACGGCGTGCTTCATACCACGCATGTTCCCCCGGAAATTAGGCGTTTTCAGAACGCCATCATCAGCCGCATCAAGATTCTGGCGAACCTGAATATCGCCGAAAAACGCCTGCCGCAGGACGGTGGTTTTCGCATCCGCGCGCAGAATCGCGACATCGATTTGCGTGTGAGCATTATCCCGGCCGCCCACGGTGAAGGCGTCGTCATGCGTATCCTCGACAAGCAGTCGGTGCTCTTGAGCATGGGCGACCTTGGCATGGGGGACGAGGTTTACAACGCGTGGAAAGAAATCATCACCATGCCGCACGGGATCATTCTGGTGACCGGTCCCACGGGTAGTGGTAAGACGACGTCGCTGTACGCGGCGCTCAACAGCATCAAGAGCGATGCGATCAAAATTCTGACGGTCGAGGATCCGGTCGAATACTACATCGACGGTATCAACCAGGTGCAGATGAAACCGTCGATCGGTTTGACGTTTGCATCAGGCCTGCGTGCATTTTTGCGACACGACCCGGACGTGATTCTGGTCGGTGAAATTCGAGACAAGGAAACAGCCGAGGTTGCGATCAACGCATCGCTCACCGGTCACCTTGTGTTCAGCACGCTGCACACCAACGACGCCGCGAGCGCGGCGACGCGTCTGCTCGACATGGGTGTCGAAGCGTTCTTGGTGAGCAGTTCGGTTGAGGGCGTGTTGGCGCAGCGCCTGGTGAG
>JAUIEW010000210.1 GCA_030429365.1 Phycisphaerae bacterium | reverse complement strand
TCAACTTCATCGGGTCGGGTTGCACGTGGTACTGCTTGACATAACCACCGATTGCATCGACGCCAGCCAACCCACCGACAGTCTGAAGCTGCGTGCGGATGAGCCAATCCTGGATTTCTCGAAGATAGGCGACTTGCTCAAATTCACTGCGGAGGCGATGGCCTTCGGGCGTCCAATACGATCCATCACTTTGCCACCCGATTTCGCCGTCGTGAGTTTCTGCACCCTGCCCACCTGGGTGTTCAAACTCAACGGTATACATGTATATTTCGCCGAGTCCGGTTGAGATGGGCCCCATCTGCGGTTCCGCACCATCGGGTAGTTCGCTTTTCGAATTGGTCAATCGCTCGAAGATCTGCTGCCGCGCGAAATAGATGTCCACATCGTCATCGAAAATCGCGGTGACTTGGGAAAATCCGTTCCGCGACAGCGATCGCGTAGACTGCAGACCGGGAATCCCCGCAAGCGAGATTTCGATGGGGAAGGTGATGCGCTTTTCGATCTCGATCGGCGACAACGCAGGGTACGCAACGTTAACCTGTACCTGGTTGTTGGTGATATCCGGAACCGCATCGATCGGCAGTTCGGTCAACGCGTTGATGCCGATCGCCGCAACGATGATCGTAAACAGCACAACCAACCAACGGTTGCGAATGGAAAATTGAAGAATCGCTTCTAACACTTTTCAGCTCTTTGTCTCAAAGGAATCGAATTTAGTGATGGTGCTCTGCGGCGCTCTTGCCGAGATCGGCCTTGAGAATGAAGCTCCCGTTCGCCACATACGACTCATCTTCGTGCAGGCCCGCGACCACAGGGACCATACCGCCGACACTTTCGCCAACCGTCACGCGCCTCGCAATAAACGCATTGGGCGCATCGGCTGCGGGTACGAAAACGACATGATGTCCGTTAACCATCTGGATCGCAGATTCGGACACAGCAACGACTTCACCAGCGCTCGTCGCACTTCGGTCCGACGTCTCGATTCGAACCTGAACAAACATGCCCGGCTTAAGCGATCGGTCTTCGCATTCGACAGCCACCCGCACTGAAACGGTTCGCGTGTGTGGATCGATCAAAGGGGCCACGTAGGACACATGGCCTTCGTGCTCGTGTGCGTCGAGCGTACCGGCGTTGATCCAAGCCCTTGCCCCGAGAGACAATCCTGGGAGATGTTCGCCCGTGACGTCGGCGAGCACCCAGAGCGTTTCAACGTTTGCGATTACCATTAGTTTTTCGCGCTGCGGGCTGACGAGTTCGCCAAGGGTGACTTCGCGTTCGACGATTTCGCCGTCGATGGGGGCGGCGATGGCGATGCGCGCGTCAACCTCGGACGACTCACGGAGCGTATCGACAGCTTCTTGCGTCATGCCATAAACATGGAGGGTGTTTTCCGCCGCAACGGCTGTCGCTTCCGCGGAAAGCACTTGCGCCTGGGCAACCTTGAATTCAACCTCGCGTTTCTGAACTTCGTCCAGCGCGATGCCTCGGTTTTGTTCGTACAGTCTCGTGGCGCGACTCAAACCGTTCTGCGCAAGATCCACCGTGGCTTTGGCCGCGTCGGCGAGGATGATCTTTTGAAGATATTCGCTTTGGGCCTGCCCGAGCTGCGGGCTTTCGATGACACAAAGGACATCGCCGGTTTTGACTTTGTCGCCGAGTCGGACGGCTAGCTCCACAACCCGGCCTGAAAGCGTCGATCCCACGTGTGCAACGGCTTCGGCGTTGAATGCGACCCGTGCCGGTGCGACGAATGTGGGGCGAAGCGATTGCAGTGTCGCCTTCTCGATCGCGATTCCATTCTGCGCAATGGCCTGTTCGGTCAAACGAATCAATTCTACATGGTCGTGATCATCGTGGTCTGTGTGGGGCTCGCTTTCAGGTTGGGAAGACGCAACGGGAGATGACGAACTTCCGGATTCACGGTTGTCGGATTTGCTGCATCCGCATGGAACCAACAGCAAGGTGAGCAGGATCAAACCAACGCGAGTTATGCGACAACTCCATCGCCCACTGTGCGCGTGCCGCCCCCTCACCGTTGAAGGCTCGCGGTGTGGTACTTGATAGAAGGTTTTCATGGTCTTATTCCTCAATGACTTGCATGACGCCAATGGAAGCGTCGGCTCTTGATGACGTATCGATTTCCACCGGCATAGCATGACCGAGCAACTCACGAATCGGACGAGCCACCGCGCGCTCAAGTTCGACCGATGCAATGGCGGCGCTTTGCAACGCTGCAACATTGGAGCGGCGGGTTTCAAGCAACGAACGCTGCGCGTCAATCACATTCAGGATGGTGGCCTGTCCGGATTGATAGGTCGCTTCAGAAATCTCGAGCGTACGTTGGGCCTGGGGGAGGACGTCCGAATCAAACAGCGCCGCCAGTCCCCAGGCCGTCGTCAACCGGTCAATCGCGCCGTGTGTTTCCTGAACCACGGAACGCTCAATCGCGTCGCGTATCGCCCGATTCTGCAGATATCCCATTCGGGCTTTGGCGATCTGCGCCTGGTTCTGATGGAAGATCGGAAGCGACACACTGAGCGAAGGCCCGAGGATGGCTTCGATCTGCTGGCTCTTTTCAAGGCGACGTTGCCCTCGCGATTCCACCGACGGAACTGTGAAACCGCCATTGGCAATAGAGCTACGCACCGTGTCGGCAAGGATCTTTCGTCCGGGTTGGGCACGTGCGGCATTTCGCTCGAGGGCCACACCGACTTCGACTTCTTTCCATACTTTGGCAAGTTCGAGTTCCACGCGTGCGGCGGCGGCTTCGGTGGCCTCGCGTGCGGCGCGAACGTCAAGGCGGGCGTCCATTGCGATCGCGACGAGCTGGTCGGTGTTGATGGGACGAGCGACGGAGGATGAAAGGTCATCGGAAAGGGACAACTCGTCAGCCGGTGTCGTCAGACCCAGCATCGTCGCCAACGTTCGCCTTGCATTGGAGGCATTCAATCGGGCCGTTCGAAACTCAACCTGGGCTTTGAGCGACTGACCTTTGGCGAGATTGACGTCGAGTGATCCGACGGTGCCTGCTTCGAGTCGCGCTTCCGAAATCTGTAGAAGCTGCTCGGTCAGATCGACGTTGTCCCGCGTGATCGAGAGCGCCGCGTCGGCCGCGACCGCGTTGTAGTAGGCCACTTTTGTATCGATCGCGAGTGACACCAACTCGCGGGCGGCTGAGAGGATGGCCCGATCGAGATCGCGATGCGCTGCCCGAGTGCGCGCGGGGATCATCCAAAGGTTGGCGATGTTCTGAGAAAGACCCGCTTCGATGTTGGTCAAGCCGCCGCCTTCCGGAAGGCGAAATGAGAGCCCAAGTGTGGGATTGCTCCACAGGCCGGCCTGTACGACATCCGCACGGGCCATTCCAATGTTAAGCATGACCGCCCGCGCTCGCGGATGATTCAGCAACGCCAGCTTGACGGCTTCGTCGGTCGTGAGTCCGCCCTCAAGCAATTCGCCCACGGCGCTTGCTACGGCTTCCTCGGCCTCGGGGTTGCGCAGCGGCGTTTGTCCAACGGCCCGGGCAACCTCGTCGCCAGCCAACAGGTAGTCATTTCGGGCGTCAACAGTCGCACACCCGGCTGACGCGAAGATCAGCGCAAACAATAGAGTTGATCGAAATAGTACATCCCGCATAGACCAATCCCTCCGAGCAATGCACGCTCGAATGCAGTCCGCGCGCAAACAGCATAAGCGCGCATGGATTCAGTGGAAATCAGATGGTTTTATATGTGTAACGCGCCGTGGAAGGTTTAGATCAGAAGCGGCAGGTCGCTCGAATGCGTGGGTAAGCCTGGTAGGCTTGGCCTTGGAGTTGTGTAAGCATGGGCAAAGAGCGAATCTGAATCGATCGCATTGGATACAGGTGCTACAGGCACAGGTAAAAGAAAATGATCTTGAGGTGCGCTGATCCGAGCACTCTTAACAGCGGTGACCTGTTGGCACGGGTCGGCGCTGCAGTCGTCCTCATGCGAGCAGGAACCGGCGGATTCGTGGTCATGCTGCTCAGAATGAGCGGACCAATCGGCCGGATGATTCTCATGCTGGCAGGCGTCGTCAGATGATGGGTCGCAAGGATGCGAAATCACGCCAGCCAGACAGAGCGCGGGCGAGACCTGAAGGGCCCAACAAGCGAGAACCAGATTGATCAATTTTCTGCGCATGTGAGATTGGTATCGGCCAACACCATCGATGTCAATGACAATCAAACAACAACCCTCACTAATATGGCAATTATTGGGACTCGCAGCCACGAAACTGCCGTTCAAGTTCACAGAGACCAAACCGATCGGCACGAGCGCGTTGCGCGTTGTCGACCGTTACAATAGTGACACGTGCAGGCAGCTTGTCAGTTTCCACCCGACTCAGCGGTGTTTGCGTACGTGGCATGCCGATTACGCCATGATTCTGCGTCGTCGTTCTTGCCCCATTTCGCGTAGAACTCAGCGATGCGCAATGACAGTTTCGCCCGGACTTCGTTGGCTCGTTCATCTTCATCCTTAACGGTTTCAAAATCGGCAAGGATGTGTTCTTCGGCTTCGGTAAACGCCTTGTTGGCCTGTTCGGCTTGACCCAGTTTGATCTGGGTTTCGGCGAGAAGAATCAATGTGTTCGGGTAGACGGGGTGGGTTGTTCCCAAAGTCTTGTGATAAATCTCCGCCGCCTGTTCATACATCATAGCGGCTTCTTCAAACTGCTCCGTTTCCGAGAGAATGGAACCCAGCTCGCTCTTTGCGCGAGCGGTGTAGGGGTGCTCACCCATGGCGTTCTCAAAAATCCCAACACCTTCTCGGGCGTATTGCTCGGCCTCTTCCAACTTGCTTTGACGGCGAAGCACATCGGCCAACTTGGCACACGCGATGCCGACGTGGAAACTATCGTCGCCATGGGCCTCTCGCATCAGGGGCAATGCTTCGCGGAAGATCGCCTCGGCTTGTTCATGACTGCCGCGTTCAGCGAGCAGCCCGCCCAGATTGATCATCGCGGTCAACGTGGATGGATGTCCCTTGCCGTGGTTTAAGCCGAGATTGGCGACGGCTTCGCGAAACATGGCCTCCGCTTCGTCCAGTTTGTTGCGTCGCTTGAGCGTGACGGCCAATGTGCTGAGTGTTCCACCGACATAGGCGCTGTCTGACCCGTGCATACGTCGCTGAATATCAAGCGCCTCGCGCTGAAGCGCTTCTGCTTCTTCATAAACGGCATCGCGCGAAAGGACCGCGCCCAATTCCATGAGTGAGTCGGCCAGACCCCCGGCATCCGGTCCGCGTTTGCGATGAAACTCAATGGATTCCCGCAATGCGGATTTCGCCAAATCGTACCTGGCTGATCGCTTGTAAACGCGTCCCAACGAGCACAGTTGCCGGCCTAAATGTTCGTAATTGGGAGGGCGCTGTTGCCGCAATCGGTCGATGGATTCAATCAGCAGTTCTTCACCGGCTTCATCCTGCCCAGACAAATATAGGTTTTGCCCGTAGAGCGAGACGCATTCGATCGTCCGTGCGTCGTTGGGACCGAACAGTTCGTTGCGCAATTCGTACGCGGATTTCAGATGATGGCTCGCTTCCCGATACGCTCCAACGCGATCATAAGTCTTTCCAATGGCAAGATAGATCGCCGCTTTGATCGCAGGTGTGTCGGTCGCGAATTCATCGATATTTGCGGCCGCCTCATCAAGGGCTTCGCGCACGGTCATCTCGCGCCCGCCGTATCGCGCTGGGTCCGCTGCATAGAGAATCTGATTCAAGAAATTGTTGACTGCTTCGGTTTCGCGTTTCGCCAACTCCGAATCTTCAAGACGCGACTGTGCAAGTGCCTGTGCATTCTGAGCGCGTATCATTCCGACTGACGTTGTGATCACACCAGCGATAAGTACGACGAGCACCGCCGTCGCACCGATCACGGCCGGCTTGTTGCGGCGAGCGAATTTCTGAAATTGGTAGAAGGTGCTGGGCGGACGAGCAGTAATCGGTTGATCCGTCAGATGTCGCCGCAGGTCAGCCGCAAGTTCGCCCGCGGATTGGTAGCGGCGTGTCGGGTCTTTCTCAAGGGCCTTTGAAACAATTGTTTCGACGTCGCCGCGAAACACTGTATTGAAAGAACTGAGCCGCGACGGTTCGCTGTTCTGAATGACCTGCACTGCTTCTGGAATCGAGCGGGCCTGAAGGTCATGCGGGAGCTTTCCCGCGAGCATTTCATAGAGGATCACACCCAACGCATAGACATCGGACCGCCGGTCGAGCGATTGCGATGTCGTGGTCACCTGCTCCGGACTCATATATGGCAGCGTACCGACGAGTTGCCCGACGTTGGTGTGCATGGTGGTGGCCTGTACGTCTGAATTGGTCAAGCGCGCGACACCGAAGTCGAGAATCTTGGGTTGGCCAGACGCATCCACCAGGATGTTGCTTGGTTTCAAATCGCGATGAATCACGCCTTGGGCATGGGCGTGTTCGACCGCATCGCACACGCTGGCCAACAGGGTGAGGCGTGCCGTGGTCGAGAGATTCTTCTCGCGGGCATGCGCGACAAGCGATTGACCGCGAATCAATTCCATGGCGATGAAGGGTTGCCGCGAGCGGAGTTCGCTTTTTGATTCGACGTCAGCCACACCGGCTTCATAGATGTGGGCGATGCCCGGGTGTTGCAACCGTCCCAACGCCTGCGCTTCATGCTCGAAACGTTGCATGATGCGATGTGTCGCCAAACCCGGACGGATGACCTTGACAGCCACAATGCGTTGCGGATTGTCTTGCCGGGCTTCATAGACCACACCCATTCCGCCATGACCGAGCACGCTCAGGATCTCATACCGACCGACGCGCGTCGGTGAATCGCTCGCAGATGGCATCGCAAAGCGGTCGGCATCGGTCGCGTTGGAACCGACCGCGACTTCGAGTGCGCTCCGCATTGCGGCCAGCTGATCATCTGAAAAAGCGTCGGCGACGGGTTCGTCATGCGTCAGCAGCGATATCACTTCCGCCCGCAGCGCATCATCACCGCCACACGCTTCAATTACGTAATTCGTCCGCTGACCTTCAGGGAGTTCCGTCGCGGCCAGGAATATTTCTTTGACACGTTCGTGTTGGGAGGAATTCACCGCGGCGCCTCTTCGCTAAGTTCGCGTCGAAGCCAGGCGCGGGCCATCCGCCACTCGCGCTCCACGGTCGAGACGGAAAGCTCCATGACTTCGCCGACTTCCTCAACGGTCAGTCCGCCAAGGAATCGAAGTTCAACAATTCGTCCTTGTCGCTCGTCCAACTTCGAGAGTCGATCGATCGCTTCCTCGAACGCCACGAGTTCAAACGCGCTGCTCGCGACTGGCGTCGAGAGTCCTGACAGGGTGATGCGGTCATGTTCGCCACCGCGCTTTTGAGCGCGCCGCCGCCGGGCATGGTCCGTGAGAATTTGCCGCATCGCCTTGGCGGCAACCGCAAAGAAGTGGGCCCGACTTTGCCACTCGACTTCGCTCGGTCCGACGAGTTTCAGGAATGCCTCATGGACCAATGCGGTTGGCTGCAGAGTGTGGGCCGGTCCCTGATCCCGAAAGAACCCTCCCGCCAGGGCCCGCATCTCACCATAGATCAGGGGCAGCAGCGCATGGACCGCCGAATCGTCGCCGCTGCGGGCGCGGGCCAACATCTGCGTGAACTCAGATTGCGTTGGTTCGGTCATAAGAGGTAATTCCCAAGATCGGGAGGGCGGCCTTTCTCATTCAACTGTAGCGACCCAAACGGCCACAGGCAACGATCATATAACCATATGAAATCGAGACTTACGAAATATTCCTGAATTCCATGAAGGGTTGGACCGCTCGATTGCGTGATTTGGGTGAACGGTCGTTTGCCCGGTTCGGCAGACGCGTGTCAGGAGCAGCAAAGGGCGGATGGGCCCAAGCCGGAATTCGGAGATCAATCATGTCAGGGCAAAACAGGAGTACCAAGATGAGATTACGGGGTTATCGGGGGATGCCACTGGGGGTGTTGGTTGTGGCTGTCGGAATGCTAATGGTCGGTTGCGAAGCCGTCGCGCCAGGTTATGGCGATGGAGGCGGACCGGGAGCCAACCCAGGACCAGGCGGCAACAACGGTTCCGGCGGTCAGTCCAATGGCTGCGACGGTACAACAGCCACCAACAACGCAGACGATTTTTTCGTCGCGGGCAACAACGGAAACGATGCGAACTCCGGTTCGCAGAGCGATCCGCTTTCGACGATCCAAGCCGCTATTGATCTCGCCGATCAATCAGGCGGTGGAAACATCCACATCGCCAGCGGCGTCTTTTCGGAATCAATCGAACTTCGCTCCAACGTCAGTCTCTTTGGTGGATACGACGCCAACACTTGGACGCAGTGTCCCGATGTCAACCCGACCACGATTGTCGGCGGTACGACCGCAATGACGGGTGAAGGCATTCAGTCAGCGAAGATCAATGGTCTGACGATCATCAGTTCAGAAGCCGGCAGTGATGAGAGTTCGGTCGCTGTGCGCCTTGTCGATTCATCCAACGTCGAAATCTTTGGTAATCGCATTGTCGCCGGTGATGGTGGTGACGGTTCCAGCGGACCCAATGGTTCAGACGGTGCTGATGGAGCAGATGGCAGCAATGGCGCAAACGCAGCTGCGTGCCCACCGGATCGAAATGGCGGCTCTGGTGCATCTTCTGGTTTGGGTGCTGGCGGAGGAACCGGCGGTCGCGGTGGTGCGGCAGGGGGTTTTGACGGCTCGACCGGTGGTGGACCGCATGGCGGCGCGGGCGGCCAGGGCGGCGCACTCGGAACGAGCGGTGACGAAGGCGAACGCGGAAACCTCGACAACCCGGCTGATGCCGGCGAGCCGGGCGCAGGTGGACTTGGCATCGGGACGCTCGCCGATGGGTTCTATGCTGCCGCTGATGGATTGAATGGTGACACTGGTGAAGACGGTTCCGGTGGCGGAGGCGGTGGCGGTGGTGGTGGCGCCTTGGTCTTCGCTTGCGGCGGCGGTGGAGGCGGTGGCGGTGCAGGTGGCGCCGGTGGACGCGGCGGAATCGGCGGCCTTGGTGGCGGCGCATCAATGGGTATCGTGCTGGTCAACTCGACCGACATCATGATCGATGACAACGTCATTGAGACGGGAATGGGTGGTACTGGTGGCGACGGCGGTGAAGGCGGCGTCGGCGGTCTGGGCGGCGACGGTGGTTCCGGTGGA
>JAUIEW010000209.1 GCA_030429365.1 Phycisphaerae bacterium | reverse complement strand
CGGAACATTTTCCGCCTCCTGCGTTGTTGGACATTGGAATGTACAGGAATGATTATGGCGAAAAAAAATACACGGTCCAGCCCGCAATGACTGCGGACCGGACCGTGTTCGTGTGATTCAAGTTGTCTGCGACCTACGGCTGAAGCGATTCGACAATCTGCTCAGCCACGTCCAATGCAGCATCGGCATTGGTCGGGTTATGGACGCCGCGACTGCCATCGGCATCGACATACTGGTAATTGAACTTCGCCACGGCCAGCTCAGACTTCTGATCATCGGTCAGGCCGTTCGTGTCGATGAAGTCGGCGCTTTCCGAATCGAAGTACGGAGCCAATGCCGCCAGACGCATTTCGATGTCGGGCTGAACTGTGTCGATGCGCTGCTGGGCGCCGGCAGCATCGTGACATGGGCTGCAACCGGCGAACTTCTCTGATGGCTGAAATTCCGTGATCGAATCGTCAAATGGATTGAACGTGTGACCGGTGGCGTTGGGGCTGCCCTCGTCGGGTTCGTCCACGGCAATCATGACGACGTGACAACGGGCACACGCCTCGCCATCGACGAGACTCGAGTGCGGTCCAGCTTGAACCAGCGGATCGTTGTTGGCCATCCGTGCACCCTCACCTGTCAGCATTTCAAGCTGCGGATGGTGTGGCGTGCCGCCCGGAAGGGCGTCTTCGCCTTGCGTATGGCATTCGCCGCAGAGCGTGCCGATTGGCTGACGCAACTGCGCGGTCTGCTCGGTTCCACCGTGAGGCGAGTGGCAGGTTGAGCATTCGATGGCGAACTCAGCCGTCTCAAGCGTCGGCAATTCATCGCCTTCTTCCTGTGCGTAACGGTAGTCCTGCGAGTGGCAAACAAGGCACGAGTCGCTACCATGACCACTGTCTCGCAAGCCCTGCAGGGCGGCTGCATGTCGCGACTGGCTCCACTCGTCAAAGGTCGGGTGGTGTGCGTCGGTGTGGCATGTACCGCAATTGGTTGAGCTGTGATTGATTGCGGGTCGCAAAGCCTCGTCCGCGGGATTGCGGGCGTGTTCACCACCCGGTCCGTGGCAGTTTTCGCATTGTACGCCGCCAAGTTCGGCCGACGTTGCTTGATCGACGTAACCGTCGGTTTCGCCGAAACCAACGACGTGACACGGCAGACACACCGCGTTTTCGCCCTGCCCAATACCGACCAGCGTATCGAGCGCGCCGGCGTGTGCCGTTGCTGACCAAGTGTCGTGCGCTCCAGAGTGACATTGCTGACACGTGCTGGCACCGACGAAAGCCTTCATTTCGTTACCGCCGCCATCGCCGCCGCCGTCACCACCACCATCGCCCCCGCCATCACCTCCACCGTCACCGCCGCCATCACCACCCGGAGGCATCTCCACGCAGGCCAGTCCGACGAGCCCGATAGCAACAGTTAGCAAGCTCCAATGCAGTGCTGTTTTGAGGTGTTTCATAAGATAGGCTCCAGAGTCAGACACTTTTGCTCATTAAGAATTTCGCTGCGTCTCGGCAATGTGTTGATGGTGAAACGATATGGCTCGAGTTTGAACAGTTCAATCGCCATATCGGGTCGCGGCCCGGACTTATAGTCTCAAGATCTGCGATACATTCTGCACACGATTTTGGCCATCGCAACAGAAATAATGCAGGGTGATGATCGCCAAGACCGCGGGTGTATGTAAATTCAATATCGACCAGGCAAGGTTTGGACAGGAGGCGCTGGTTGATGATGCCCGGGGAAGTTTCCTACCTTCACTTTCATAGAGGATTTTCTGCGATTCGCGTGAACTCGCGCAGCAATTGAGGCATGTGACACAGATGGTCGTCGACTCCCGCTTCAAAGTTAGACGAGCCCAACTGTTGATAACTTCGTGGTTGGCATCCGTATTTGATTGAAATCTGATACGCAACTGCCCGGACATTTGGGCAAATGCGCTTGTTCGGGGTTGTCTTCAGTTGAATCTGGCTAGCGCGTTCGACCGCGTCTTTGCACATCGTGGAAGAACAGGAACTTCATGCGCGCTTGCTCACCGTGACAATCGGTGCAGAGGTTCGGCGTTTCGAAACTTCGCAGTTGTGTTCGGATGGCGCGGCGCTCGGCTGACGACATCTCGTTTTTCTCCGCAACCATTTGAAGCAGATCCAAACGTCCGTGCGACACGTGGCAGGTTCGACAAACGATGTGACCGTGGGGATCCACTTGCCCTTCGTCGTTGAACAGCGGAAGGAATCCCGGCGAATCCGGTGAACGTTTTTGAAACGCGCTGACATGCGGATGGATTGCGATGTCGCGCACAGGGGCCGGTTCGTCTTTGTTGTGACACGCGAGACATGGCAGCCGCGACTCGTGACCGCCGGTTACACGTTCATCGCCTTCCAGCAGGAACCGCGGCGACAGCATCAAACCCCAGTTGCCGTCGGGCTTGGCGTGCATCGCGTGACACGGTTTACACGAATCGACGTCGTAACCAAAGCGAGACAGGCTCTCAGCCGAGTGGCCGGTCTGCTTGATGAACTTTTTGGGTTCATGACAGTGCAGGCAAAGGGATTCGGTCGGTTCACCGGGTGCGACTCGGGCAAGGTGGATCGGTTCAGCGCCGCCATGTGGATCGTGACATGTTCGACAACCCATGCGCATGTTGCCTGCATCATCTTTGGGGACGAGGGCGAGTTCGACCTTGTGTTGGTCGGGCGAAATCTCATGGGGATGGATTGCGGTAATGCTCGAATTGGTTCCCCAGTTCGCGTCTTGATGACATACGAGGCACACGTCGTCGTGGTTGGCGGCGAGTTCAGCGCCGTGGACGCGGAACTGGTCGCCGCGTTCGCCACCGTGCGGGACGTGACATGGCGTGCATGGTCCGCCAGCCTTCACCGCTTCCGGGTTTGGCCAACGCTCGGGGTGCAGCGTGGGATCGTGCGGTCCACCGATCAATTTGGCTTGCTCAGTGTGGCACTGCAGGCAGAGTTCTGATTCCGGCCTGGCTAAGTAGTGCGGATCTTCGCGCCGGTGTGGGTTGTGACAGTCGGTGCAGGTCGCACCCGGGTGTTGGACGGAGTTGATTGCCTGGTTGGCCGCACACTCGGTCGGCTGGTGACAGGAAGCGCACTGACCAGTTCGGTCACCTGCAACAGGCGTTGCTTCGCGGGCGTAACCGTGCGCGAGGTGACAAGCGCTGCACGCCCCGAACTCGATCGGCGACATGCCGGCAAGATTCTTCTCGTCGGGATGATTCGTTCGCAGGTCGTGCGACGTGCCAAAGAGCGCGCCGTGTCCGGGGTGACAGGCTTCGCAAGTCTCGCCGTACTTCGGCGCGAATGCCAGAAGCGACATTTTGGCAGGACTGTGGTGGACCTTGTGACAGGTGACACACAGCAATTCACCGTTGGGCCCGACGGTGGTGTCCCATTGATCGGCGACTGCGCGCTGTTCCGGAGACATCACCGGCGACTGTCCGTGACGCGGCAACTGTCCTTCGGCATGATCGGGACCGCGCTGGTCGGCATGGCAGGTGAGACACAATCGGTCTGAGTTGCCTTCAAAGACGAGCAGTTGATCGTTTTGGGCTTCGTGGATCGAGTGGCAGAGCGTGCAACTGACGGTCTGCGTTTCCTCGCCCGTCCAACCACCGGCATCAATGACAGATTGTGGCACTCCATCCTGCATCGCGGTGATCGGATGCATGCCGCCGTCGATGCCGTCGTTGTATCCTTCATGGCAGCGCACGCAAAGCGTCGTGACCGGTGCGATTAGAAACTCGCCGTGCGTCATGTCGTGAGGATTGTGGCATTCCATGCACCGCGATTCAGGATGCTCCATCGTCGGACGTGCGTGAGTTGATGCGCAGTGATCCACTTCGTGACACGTCGTGCAGCGTCCGTCAGGATCGTGATCGCAAGGTTCAAATTCACGGGCATAGCGGTGGGCGAGATGGCAGGCGCTGCACGGTCCGCCTTCTTCAGCCGTTTGACCGAGACGGTTCTTTTCGTTGGCGGCGGTGAGGCGAAGGTCGTGGGGCGTACCGCGGGCATAGTGGCCCGGGTGGCACCGTTCGCAGAACTGCCCGTCGACCAACGTATCGGGAAGCATGTACGGGTTGGAAGCCGCTTCCAATGTGTGACACGTGACGCAGATGAGGGTGTTGTCGGGTCCGGTGATCGTGCCCAACTCGGCGACGGCTTGCATTTGGGCTTCGTTCAAATGAACGTTTTGCGGGTGCCCGTGTTTAACATCCAAGCCAGCCATCGCCGGACCGATGGGCCTGTGGCACGCGAGGCAGTACGCGCTGCTGTCGGGGCTGGCCCAATTCACCGCTTCCATCGTCGAGGGGACCGGTGGTTGTTCACGCTTGGCCGCCGCTCGAAAGAAGATCACCGAGGCATAACCGACGAGTCCAACGACGGCGAGAACCAGCAGGTAGTGCAGACCGCCAGTCCAATTCGGCCGGCTGGGGACACCAGCTCCCCGTCGACGCCATTTCTGCGTCGATGTCGGTTCGCTCGATTTCATCGGGTCGGCTCCATGGTTGCTACACCTGCGGTTTGAGTCACTCGCTTCCTTGGGTCGCAGTCTTTTCTGCATTCGAAAGCATCACATGTCCCGGCGGCATGGGGACGTACGGCGCCAGTCGCCGGTGGTCGGTGTCTTTGAATTCACGATGGCACACATCGCATCGGCCAAACTCCGTCCCGTAAACTTCCGGTTGCGTCTCGGACAGATTCTCATGGCAGCGAATGCAGAGTCCGTGCATCGCATCCATGTAACCGGGAGCGAAACCGGTCAGACCGGCTTCGGTGCTTTGAATCATCGAACCCTCGACGACCATGTCGCCGTGGCATTGCCAGCAGGCCAGTGACGATTCGCGCGACTTCGCGCGGTCTTCCGTTCTATGGCACACGGCGCACGATCCGTTCTCGCCCAATTTCTCAACGTGCAGAAGATGGTCGAACGTGTCGGTGATTTCGTACATGTCGCGATGGCATTGATAGCACGCGGTGTTCTGGTCGAAGGTCATGTTCTGGTGGTGGCAGATGCGACACGACTCGCGACCGCCCAGCGCTTGGGCATGGGCGTCGTGCGTAAATGCCACGAATCGCCAGTTGCGGTTGCCATCGATCATGGTCACAACGACGGGGTCGGCATCGGCGCTGGCGGGTACACTGCCTGACATGCTCGATAAGTGAAAAGCCCGCCGGAGCGGTGGCTCGCGATCGATCGCGAGGGCTTCAACCTGACGGGAGTGCGCCACCGGGGTGGGACGCGGTTCTGGACCGTAGATTGCTTCGCGCGGGAGCAGGCCGATGGCCGCCGCCGCCGCCACGACAAAGCACAGCGAATGACGGCGCATCGCTGGCGTGAAGGTATACGGCGCTCGTTTTGCTTTCGCAGCGTCATATTCAGATGGCGCTGTTGTTTCGCCATGGTCGATGATGCGCAGGTTCTCGTTGAAGAAGATGAACACAAGAACCGCACCAGCCACCACGCCCGCGCTGACAGCCAGTTCAATCCACGTCGGGAAGTAGGGCATGTCTTTCGGGCGGGCGAACGCGATGATGCATGTGTCGAACCGGTAGCCGATGATGCCGAGGACCACCATTGTTGAACACGTTGCAAGTCCCGCGATGCTGTGGCGAACGCGCGGGAAGGCCAGCAGCGTAGCCGGCACCACGGCGCTAAACAAAATCTCGAATAGGAACAGACCCGCCAGCCAAGATCCGTCGAGCGCTTGCAGCAGTTTGTCGCGATACCAAAGGTCGCCCACGCGAAGCAGGACATAAACCGACAACACAAACGAGGCCATCTTCCCCAGACCCGCCAGCAAATCGGTCCGCACGGGGTGGCCAAACAGCCACGCCGAAAGCAGCGACTCCAACGTCACCATCATCAGTCCCAGCCCGATCGCGGAGACCAGGTAGAGAATCCACATGATGGGGCTGTACCACAACGGGTGAAGGCGAAACGGCTGAATCAGAAAGAGCGAACCCAATGAAGACTGGTGCAGGCACGACAGCATGATGCCGGCGATGACCAGTGGAATCGTGACCTTCTTGATAACATGCAGGAGTTTTTGAAAGAACGGGCGATGGAACAATGGGTGCTCGAGAATCGCAGGACTGAATTCGAGCGACAGCACCGTCAGGTACAACATGACGCACATCGCCACTTCAAACAGGACCGAGTGGTGCTGCGGCATGATCATCGGGTGCCAGATGTGCCAGGGGAGACCCAGGTCATAAAGCAAACCGACAGCCACCGCGAGGTAACCGAGCAGCGCGGTCAGAATCGCCGGACGCGTAAATTGGTGATAGCGATTGAGGCCGAAGATATAGACAGCCGCAGCGATGACGAAACCGCCAGCTGCCAGCGCCACACCGGCCATCACGTCGAAAGCGATCCAAAAACCCCAAGGGACGGCGTCGGTCAGCGCGCTCGTCGCACCAAGTCCGTTGGCAAAGCGGGCGACGGTCACCACTGCCCACACCCCCATGACTGCCCATAGAACATTCTTGACCCGTTCCAAGGCCAGGTTGGGTGAATTGGTGTGCACGTCAACTCTCCGAGGCATTTGAAGTGCCATCACCTGGCACTTGTTCAACATCTTCCTGCAATTCCTGCAAGTGCATTCGACGACCGATCATCCAATAGACGCCTGACATCAAAGCCGCGACTCCCAAGGCAACGGGCGGCACCTTCCTGAGTGCGCCCCAGGTCAGTGCTGGCACAGGTTCATCACCCAGTTCCGGTTTCCATCCGAGGAAGTCCAGGTTGACATCGGAGATGTACAGCACACTCGTTCCGCCGACGTCGTGTTCGCCGTAGATTTTTGGGGAACCGTGGGGGTAATACTTGTCGGGTTCGGCTTCGATGCGGCGATGGGCTTCGGTGAGCATTTCCTCGCGCGTTCCGAAAATGGTCGCGCCATAGGGGCATGCTTCGGTGCACGCGGGCTGCTTGCCTTCTTTGATTCGGTCGTGGCACATGATGCACTTGCGCACGACGGGGACGGCGCTTTCCCACTTGTATCTGGGGATGCCGTAGGGGCAGGCCATCATGCAGTAGCGGCAGCCCATACAGCGTTTTTCGTCGTAGATGACCGGGCCTTCCGGCGTCTTCTGCAAAGCGCCCACGAGACACGCCGAGACGCACGCCGGTTCGAGACAGTGGCGACATTGTCGGCGAACGTGGTGACTTCCGGGTCGGGTGGTGATCGTCGTGAAACGTGTTGACGAAAGATCATCGACGTTTTGTTTCCAACGCCAGGCCCGATCGCGTTCGAGCCCATAGGTTTGTTTGCAGGCGTGCACACAGGCCTCGCAACCCGTGCACTTGGTGGTATCGGTCAGGATGGCGAAGGTATGTTTGTTGTCTACTTTTGCGGACATGGGTCTCATCCTGCGGCAGGCGCTGTGGACGTTGTGGTCTCAGTCGATTCCGGTGCGATCCATTCGGCGTCGGGCACGATTTCTGTCAAGGGCGTGTGCATGCTCGTGAGCATGCGGCCAAACGCGATGAGCAGGAACACCAGTGCGGCGCTTAAGGCGTGAATCAAACGCAACACGTAATAGTTGACGGGGCTCCACTCGGGATGCATCGCCAGCATGCCGCTGACCAGCGGGATGATCAGAATCAATGGTTTCAAGAAACTCCACGGGGCTTCTATCTTGCGCAGAATGGGTGAGTAGATTCGCCCCAAAAACAGGATCAAACCGGTGACGATCGCGATGATTGAAAGCGTGTCGGCCATCGTTGCACTGAGTGTTCCCCACCGAATGCCCAGCGCCTTTTCCCAGATGTAGACGTGTTCGATCATGAACGCCGGCAGAATCACGACTGTCAGCCGAAAGATGAGCGAAGTCGCGAACAAGCCCGTGTGGAGGCGATGCATCGCATTGCTTCCGCCCAAACCGGCGCGACGCAGAATGACACTGGGCATCGTGAACCAGAGCAGCCGCAATCGGATCTTCTGCCAGAAGTCCTGGCGGTTGGGGGTGGTGAGGTAAGCGCCGAGCGCGTCAGAGACGCCCAACAACAATGCCCGAATTCCGGCCAGCACCATCACCCAGAAGGCGAACCGAAACAGCGGTCCGTCGGAAATGTCGAGCAACAACTGGAGAGATTCACTCATGCGTCTGCCTCCCAGACCAGCAGCACATCGTGCGCAGCCGGGATAGCGGTGCGACTGGAGCCGGTCGTGCCAACGTGGGTGGCCAAGACTCCGGTCACTAACTGCGTGTACTTGCACGATTTGTGCCAGCCGTCAGGCACAAAAATTGCAACACGGAAACGGTGATCCGAAGGTCTGCAGGCTCCCTCGTGAAGCGTAACCTGCGCTCAAGTTGGCGTTGGCGGGATGCTTTGCGCCGTTATCAGTACAGGCAGGGATATCGGAACTGCGCGACCAAGTGGCCTCAACCGGGGCTGACTCCTGAATTCAAACCGAAGGTACCCAGGGCATGGGGAATCCATGACCAGGATTTTGCTGGTGATCGAGTCGCCTTCGTCCACCGTCAGGGTAATGCCACTTCCAAGTGGGGCATTTCGCTCCCTTTTTGTACTTTTGACAAAAAGCAAGAGAACCCACCTCAGGCGCAATCCTGGGTAAAGTACCAATCGAACTGGCGGGCCGGTGCTTTGACTGTTGAACGCTCGGCGAGTCCACTGTCTGGTATGTCGCGTCCGAGCAGGTCTTGTGTCCGTTTCAGATATTGGCCCGGTAAATGCTTGTTTCCTGTTGGACTTACTTGTTGATCGTGAATCCCAACCGCTTAGCACGCTGCGACCAAGGTAATTTCACATGCCCATGAATCTTGATTCGGTTGAAGCTGTTGTCTTCCAAGCCTGGTCGGAAGGGCGGGACCGACTCTTTGAACACGAAGTCTACAAGCTGATCCAAGCCGCCGGCGCCGTCAGGGTGCCGCAGACTGTCTTTAGAAAGAGAACCGAGGCGTTTACGCAAGCAGATGTCGATGGCATGCCCGGTGAGCGGGTGGTGCTAAAGGTCGTTTCATCGGAGTTGGCCCACAAGAGCGATGTTGGCGGGGTGCGGTTTGTTGCCCGCGAACTGGACGCGGTGAACAAGGTGGCCCAGGAACTCGCAGCCGTTGCGTCGCAACATGGGGCCCGTCTGGATGGCGTTGTCGCCTGCGAATATCTGGAACATGGGGAGGCGAGTCTGGGTAACGAGTTGTTCGTCGGTATCCGGGCGTCGCGCGAATTCGGACCGATCATTGCTGCCGGTCTCGGGGGGACGCACGCGGAATACCTCGCCTCGACGATGCAGACGGGCAAGG
>JAUIEW010000208.1 GCA_030429365.1 Phycisphaerae bacterium | reverse complement strand
TTCGCGGTAGAGCAGGAATTTCTGTTCCGGCTGCTCGCGCAGCAGCCTGTACTTGATGCCGTACTCGTTACTGGTCAGCTCCAGCTTTTCGATGTCGGGAAGCGACAACGCCTCAAAGTCGTCGCGCAACTCCTTCTTGGCGTCGTACCAAAAGACGATCCGATGCCGGTCAAAGAGTTTGTTCAGGGCCTGGGCTATGCGGTTTTCCATCAATGGCGCTCCTTAATCTTCCTTCGCATCCAGGCCGACGATCTTCTTCAAGGCCGCGCCGAGTTTGGGGTAGTTGACCTTCACGCCTTCGTCGAGGTCGATCTCCACCTGCTCGGTGGCCAGCGGGTACAGCACCTCGCGCTCGTACTCCTCCATCTCGACAATCATCTTGGTGATCTTCTCGATCTCCTTCAGGGCCTTGGTCTTCTCGCCCTGGCTGCTGCTGGCGCTGATGCTGACCGCCTCCAGGTGGTTCTTGTGCGAGGTGAGCTTGGTGCGGAACTCGCGTAGGTAGTCGTTGAGCACCACGCTGACCGTATCCGGGCGGTAGCGGTGCATGTAGATCAGCGCGTTGAAGCTGCCCTTGGGGCTGGAGAACAGCCAGTAGATGGGGCGCTTCTTGTAGCGCTTCACATGGTCGGTGTAGAACTCGCCAAGGAAGTAGTCGCGGATGCCGTAGTTGCGCTTGCCCTTGATGTTCAGCGCCTGCTCGACGAACCGGAGGTTGGCTTCGTAGTGTTCCTCGCCAAAGGCCACGCGCAGGAACTTGCGGAAGCGCTCGGCGATGTCGTCGGTGAACCAGTCGCCATCGAGCATGGGGATGACGTTGTCGTCATCGGCTGGGAAGCTCGGCTCAGGAACCCGCTTCAGGTAGTCCTCGATGGCCTCGCCCTGGTTGGCCAGAATCAGCCCCGGCTTGTCCAGCGCATAGCGGCCGAACATGCAGCCGACGGCATAGGACACCAGCTCGCGCATGGTATCGGCCAGCAGCTGCGCCTCCAGCTCGTCCTCGCTCTTGTCGTTGCCGTAGCGGTAGTGCGGGTTGCATGTCAGGGTGATTTCGTTGAGGTCAACCTTTTCATCCAGCTCATCCTGCAGACCGTAGGCCTCGATGAAGATGCGGTTGTTCTCTTGCTCCAGCCGCTGCATCTCCAGCGTCATCTCCCGCCAGTGTGCGCGAAGTTTCTGGTAAGCCGCCTTCAGAGTTGACTGACGGTAGTCGGGATTCAGAAGTGGCAGGATGGTGAAATCCCAGGATGTTTCGTAGGAGTTCCAATCTATCCTACCAATTGAAATGAGTTCTGAAACAATTTCTAAAGCACCAACCTGACTGTTGAATGGCAATATGGAAATGTTTCCTGTTTGAAATTCAATGGTTGGGTTGATCGATTTCAGCAAGTGACTGGCAATCTTAGATGCGAGATAACCTAAACCTACCTTGAGGATTTTACTCTCAGCAAAACACGAAGATCCTTTCGCATCAAAAATGAAACCTGGATCAGAATATCTGATTCCAAAGTATGAAGAACTGGTCGCCGTATAGGTTAATGACTCTTTAAAATAGGACTCTTTACTCCTCGGGAAGGCCCTGCCAGTGGCGATAATCTCTTCTCCATCATTTTGCCAATTCACAAAATAGTCCCTATTGCCAAACCACTTCCGATATTCCCCTCCCTTATTGTAGGGAAACCATTTCTTATTTGACTCCTTTGCTTCTTGGCGGCTCTTTGCGTTGAGGTTGCTCTTGGCGGCCGACACCTCATACCACAATCTTAAGAATCGATCGTTATCAGCGGTTGTCATTCCCCCCGTCACATTGATTACTTCGGAGATTGCAGGCAACTCTTCAAATAGATCCCGCATCGATTCGGTAATCCAATACGCGATTGGACTCCCCGGGATTTTCTTGAAATCAAATGCGGAGGCACGGAAAAACCAGCCGCAGCTTTTATCTTTGATGGCTTCTAGCGTTTTTGGACCTTGATTTTCAGACCCTTTAAAATCAGACAGCCGAACATATCCCCCTTTGAAATCGGGACGGTGGGCGTTTTCAACTGTAAAGGTACAAATGGGCACCGTTGCCCCGTCAAAGCCTGAGTATTCAAGTTGGACAAGTGATGTGATTGTCTTTTCGTTAATCAAAAAACTGCGCAATTTTTCGTGGGTGGAAATAAACATCCAGACAAAGGGCGACATAAAACCAAGCTGACCTTTAGGTTTTGCCAGCTCGGTATTTCTAACAATAAAGGCTGAAAACAGATCTGATTTGACGTCCGTATAATTGTCTTTAAGCCATGCAGCTATCCGCCCGCTCATGCTTTTCCCGCCCATATACGGCGGATTGGCAATCACCACATGGTATTTCGGGCTCAGGTAATCGGCCTGCCGCAGGGCTTGCAGCACCTTTTGATGTGTCATGCTGATATACAGCTGCCCGGAGACGTTCTTTGACTCCAGAATCCTGAGCATGCCATCCACGTCGGTGATATCGGGACGAATCAGGGAACCGAAGTTGTCGGCCTCTTCGAACTGGCGCAGTGTGGTCTGCAGCGGCGCGGTGAACAGGTCGCGGCCGACAAAATCCATGTAATCCTTCAACTCATTGCCGTCGAAGTGGACATTTTCCAGTACGCAGATATTCGGCTTGACGCCCTTGTTGAAGAAGCGGCGCTGCTTGGCGCGGGCCTTCATGGTCAGTGCAAAGGCCGCCAGTTCCCCGGCGCGTTCGTCGATCTCGATACCGTAGAGGTTATTCGTAAGAATCTTTTCTGGAATCTCGGCGGGCTCGTAACCTTCCTCTTCGTAGATGGTATAGAGCAGGTCGAAGGCATAGGTGAGCATGTGGCCGGAGCCGCAGGCCGGGTCGCAAATCTTGATCTCTTCCGGCTTGCTGATACGTAGGAAGTCCGTCTCCGCCTGTTCGGGCTTGATGTAGTAGTCCATCTGCAGGGCCAGCCTTGAGCCGGGACGGTTCAGCAGCCACAGGCGGCCAAGGGAGTTTTCCACCAGGTAACGGACGATCCAGTGCGGGGTGAAGAGCTGGGTGGCGGCCGGGATGTTCTCGGGCGTGATCTTCTTGTTCTTTTTCAGGCCGTCAAACACCTCGTCTTTTTTCTCGGAGATGTAGAACTGGTAGAGCCAGCCGATCACCTCGACATCCTCGCAGGCATCCGGCGTCATTGCCTCGCGGGTATAGGCGAGGATGGAGTTGCCCGAGAGTAGGTCGTCGGGCATCAGCAATTCAGTGTAGTCGTCGATGCGCTGGAACAGGAACGGCATCGCCTTGTTCCAGAAGTTGCAGGCCGCCACCACCAGCAGGCGGTAGGCTTCACCCTGCGGGTCGCGGCTGGGCGCTTTGCCATCGAGCAGGGCAAAGATCTGCTGCCGGACCTTGTCGTGAACCATCTCCTCGTCGATGTGCCCCATCTTGGCCTCGGCCAGAATCTCTGGCTGAAACTGCCCCTCGGAGGGCGACACCACGCCGATGCGGGTGTAGCGGTTCACGTCCATGAAGCGCAGGGCGCAGAAGCGGTTGAACCAGATGTAGGCCACCCGTTCGATGACCTGTTCCTTGCCGTGTCCCTTGACCGCCTCTTCAAGCTTCTTGATGGCCTCGGTGCTTTCCCGGCGTGCGGCGCTGTTTTCAGCAAGCACCAGCTTCAGCTTGGCGGAGACCTGCTCCAGCAGACTTCGCCGGGCGAATTGGGCGAATTTTTTTAGTTTTGCGGTTTCCATCTATTCAGGCTCCTCCAGCTGCAGCAGCGGCCAGGCGGGTGACCGGCCACTTGGGGAAGTTTTCATTCCATTTGTCCAGGTTGACGACATGACAGCTTGTCGCCAGGGCCTGGACCCAGCGGCGTGATGCTTTGCCCACCGGCAACTCCTGTTTCAGGGATTTCTGCATCCGGCTGTTCAAGGCGTTGTCAAATGTGATCAGGCAGACGTAGTGAACCGGCTTATCCACCTTCTGCTCGGCATGCCGGTAGAGGTAGGAATCCCGGAACTTGTATTTCAGGTAGTTCTTCAACCACTTGAAGCTGGCTTGCCGCGAGTTTGTCTCGTCATCGTTTGCCGCGCCGAGAACGTCATAAACCGACGGGTCGTCGTAGTCCTTCAGTTCCACGTAGACATAGGCCTCAGCGAACTCGGCGACGATGTCCACGCCTTTCATGGGCGCACCGTGGAATGTGGGTTTGGTGCTGTCCGTCTCGTCGAAGACGAATGCGTCCAGGGCATCCTCAAAACGGAATTCGAAACCGTCAGCCTCAACGATCTTCATTTGCCGAGGCCTCCCATGTCGTTTTCGATCTCCTGGTTGATGAGAAAGCCAAAGGCCTCGTCAATTGGGTTCGGCGTGATTTTCAGATAGTCCTCGGTGGAGGCGACTTTGATCTCGGAGGTGTCCGCGTCACGATACAGGCTGTGGAAGCGAACGTGGTCATCCTTACCCTTGTCCATGAGCAAATCGAACCACTTGAGCAGCACATAGTCGTGGGTCGCCAGAATGATCTGCTGCCCGT
This sequence comes from Phycisphaerae bacterium, assembly GCA_030429365.1. GTDB lineage: Bacteria > Planctomycetota > Phycisphaerae > UBA1845 > UBA1845 > UBA1845. Next base: position 4,889 of record JAUIEW010000208.1, on the reverse strand, counting down.
TGCGTGACAGCTCCAGCAGGATCTGCACGAGCAGCTTCATCAGCTTGGGGTTCAGGTTGGATTCGGGCTCGTCCCAGAACAGCGGGCCACTGACACCGGGCTGGATCGCGCCGGTTTCCAGCAGGCGTGAGAGTATCCCCGCCTTGCGGAAGCCTTCGGCCATGGAGTTGGCGGAGTATTCGGCATTCTCGGTTTTGAAGGTGACCTTGCCGCCACCATAGAAAACGAAACGGCCGCCGCAGATGCCTTCGATCTCCGACATGGCCCATTTGGATTTTTCGTGCAGGGTCTCCGGACGGACTTCCGGGAGATCCAGCAGCAGACAGATATCCTGATAGGTCTGGTCAAAGGAGAGCCCGTATTTCTCGTACAGGCTGTTGAACCCCTTCATGAACGAGAGGACTTCCTTGGTCGGGATGAATACCGCCTCGGCTTGGTACTGCTCGTAGTTGGCGCGATCCTGAACGGCCAGCGCCTTGGAGTTGTTGAAGAAGGTCGCGGCGATCTTCTGCCCCCCGGCGAATTTCGCCGACAGATAGGCCTGGTCGGTCGCGCCCTGGCGATGCATCTTGCCGAGCTTGTCGTCCAGCGGCATGAAAAGGCGCAGCAGTTTGGCGGTCAGCGCCGCTTCGAGCTCATCGTCGCCGGTATCGGGCTTGTTATTAAACAGGGGCGCACCGGCGCAAAGCCCATAGGCCGCCTTGAGCAGATGCGTTTTGCCGGTGCCGTTCTCGCCAATGATTACGTTGATTTTTGGCGAGAGCTCCAGTGTCAGGCCAGTGAAGACCGTGAGGTTTCTGAGTTCAAGACGCTCGATCATATTTGAATCCTTTTTCCTTTGCGGATTTCATCCAGCAGCGCCTCGCGCATGGATTCCAGGTAGCGTTCCACGTCGGTCTCGTCGGCCAGCCAGGCTTTGTCGAAAGAGACCTTCACCGAACGGCTGGGCACGTACTCGATGCGCGGTTCCGGCTTGACGGGTGGCGTGGGTTTCGTACCTGCATCCGGCGTGGCGGTTTTACCGGGTTCCGGCGCAGGCTCTGGTGCCGGTGCCGGTTGCGCCCAGGAGGTCATCTGCGAAAGCAGGCGCTGGTAGTCGCTTTCCTCAAACCGGCGCAGGGTGTCGCGGATGACGGCGATCAGCTTCTGGCGCTCTATGCCTGAGTCGAATTCGTTGAACGGCCGGGTGACCTGCTCCTGCTGTTCGCCGTTCAGTGCGCTGAATTCGGCCATGCCGCAGAGGCGACCTTTAAGGGCGGCGACCGTTTCCTTGGCCTTGGCAATCTCGGCCTCGATCTGGGCAGTAACCTTCTCCTGCAGAGTTTCGACTTGCGTCTTCACCTGCTGCATGCGGTTGCCCTTGAAGCATTCAGGATCGGTCAGGCTGGCGACTACCTGAGTGGATTCGTCGCCTTCGATGTAGGCGAAGTTGGGCTCCTGGCTTTGAACGAATTTGCGGGCGTTATCGAAAATGCCTTTCTGCGGGCCGCTCATGAATTTGCGGACAGGATCGATGACGCTTTCCTTCATATCGAGCAGCGCGTCCTCCTGGCGGGTAAGCTCGGTCAGATACCAGGTGTAGGGCTTGCCGGTCAGCTCCTTGAGCTTCTCAAGCACCGGCGTCAGCGCATTCAGGAACGGATACTGGGATGCCTGGGCCGCCAGCGGATTGAGCTGATGCATGAGATCCTGGAGCGCGGTTCCGGTCTCCTTGCCGAGCGCCTTCGCTTCATTGGAGCGGGGCGGGGCATCGAAGAAGTCCTCAAAGAACTCCTTGAGGGCACGGACCTGCGATGCGGTAAATTCGACCTGGGGTTCCAGCACCACATTGCCGTGGCCATGGGTGTTGCGCAGCGCCCGTTCCAACTCGTCCTCTTCCAGCAGATTGCCGTCGGCGCGAACCTCGACCTTGCCGCGAGCGCACAGGTTGGCCAGAGTGCAAAGCACGGCGGCGTAGTACCAGCCGTAGGGTTTGCGCTCGAATTTTTCCAGCAGGTTCTTCAGCGTGGTACGCACGCCACCCCGATTGTTGCTCTGGATGAACGCCAGAAGTTCCTGCTCGGACTCGGCCAGGGAGGTGGCGTCGTTGCCGAACAGCCCCTGCTGCGAGTGCTTGAGGCATTTGGCGATGTCGTTTTCGGTGTAGGTGATGCCGCGCAACATTCGAAGATTCGGGTAGGCGCGGGAAATGAGCTCGTGGAATCCGCGCAGCACCCGGGTCTGCGCATCCTCGGAACCGATCTCGATGTCACCTCCTGCCACGAACAGCTTGGCCTTGCCCATCAGGCTTTGAACGCGCTGCTGCAGCTCTGCATACCGTTCCCGGTTCTGGAAGCCCTTGTCGGTCAGGATGCGTTTGACCGCCTCCTGTTGCGTGATCGAGATGTTCTGGCGGACGTATTTCTCCGTCCGCTTGTACATGAGGATGTCGCGAACGAGTCGTTCATCCGCAGGCATCAGGACCAGCAGTTCGTCCCGGCCCATGCTCTGCATCCGCAGGATGGACTCGCTTTCGGCATTTTCATGGAACGGACTGATGACATGAATGGCCAGCTCGTACTCGCGCCCGTGCAGTCGGTCATCGAGCTTTCTGGAGAACGGGTAGTCCTGGCCATTTTCGTCGTAGCGGATCTTCCGGTGCTTGATGACGTGGTCGAAAACGATCTTCTCAAGTTCGGCGGCAACGTCTGACGACTCCACCTCGGTGTTCTTGATCTCCTGCTCGACGTCTTTTTCCTCGTCGGTCAGGTATTCGTAGAGTTCGCCATTGCGCTGCACGTAGGTCTGCTGTTCAAGGAGGCTGAGAGCTTCTTCGACCCGTTTTCTCAACGCGGGCAAATCCTGATTGAATCCGTCCAGCATCAGGACGCACAGGTTACGAAGAGTCGGCTTGAATTCCTTGACGTATTTGACCAGGAAGAGCGTTTTCAACAGCCGGATCGCGAAGGGGCCATCCAGATGGTTTTCTGCCTGAATGATGGCTCGCTGGATATTGGACTTCAGCGCGGTGCGGATGCCTTCGAACATCAGGTCGAAAGTCGCCAGCTGACCGATTTCATGCCCCCCGATCTGGATCGCAACCTGCTGGAATACCCCCAGCATGGAGCGCTCGCCCACCGAGCTGTGCTTGCCCTCGAAGGCGTTGTGCTGCGACAGATTCTGAATGGCCGACTGGAACAGCGCGAACTGGTACGGAATGAACGGATAGCTGTGAATGAAGTGATCCCGATCCTGATAGTTCCGGTAGGTTTGCGAGCCGTCGGTAAAGTCGAACAGGGTCTTAAAATTGTTGGACTGAGCATGATAGATGTCCGAGAGCAGACGAACGCCTTCTTCGGTTTTCATCAGCAGACGCTTCTGGATAACCTCAGCCACATCGGCGCTGGTCAACTTCATGCGATTGGCGAACCGGGCCTGGATTTTTGAGAAGTCGTTGCCTTGCTGTTTGCCCATCTCGCCGACAACTGTTCCCATGTCCTCCTGGGCGGTCACGATGACCCATGCGCGGCCTCTGCATTTGGTGGCCATGCTCTCGGCGATGGTCTGGAGGTTGGTCATCAACTTGACGTTTTCAGCGATGTACTGACCGACCTCATCGACAAAGAAGTTCAGGCGGAAATCAGGCGATTGCCGCTCGATATAGGCATGCACCTGTTCGGCAAAGTCCTCGATGGAGACACGGTACTGGCTACGGTATTTATCGAGTATCCCCATGGCCGATGCCTCGTCGCCACCGGTTGCCTGAGCATAGGCTTTGGCAATGTTTTTCGCTTCAAGCAGGGCCTGCTCGCGGCCCTTTTGCCATGTTCTGCCCGCAGTGGATTCATAGGCCGATTTGAACTGTTCATAGAGACCACGGCTGTCGAGGTCGCGCTCGAATTGGGCGATGTGCCCCTGCTTGCCGTAGTAACCGCACATTTCATCAAAGACCTTGACGAAGACAGCGAGGAGCGCATCGATCTGGGTCTTGCTGATGACATCCGCTTTCTGGTCGATGTTGAACAGAATGCTTTTCGACGGGATGGCGACGGCTCGCTTGAGATCACCACGCAGGATCTCGTTGTCGCCACACTTGGGAAGGAACAGGTCAAGTGCAGAGGCACCGTCGATCTGCCGGTTTTCCAGCAAGAGCGCCAGCATCTTCAACAGGTGGGATTTACCGGACCCGAAGAAGCCGGAGACCCAAACGCCATTGGCACCTTCATAGTTGTTGTAGGCGTCCAGAAAGGACTCAAGCCGTTTCTCGACTTCGTTGGTCAGAACGTATTCTTCAATCTCGAGGCGAAGGCTGGCTTCATCGTCAGCTTTGATGACCCCTTCAATCGGGCGATCAACTGGCTTGTTAAAAATGGTCTTAAGAGTCATAACGCTTCCCTCGTCTCTTAATTCAAAAATCAGGCTTCGCAGTGAAAGATGTTGAAAGCCCGGTAGTACTTGTCGTCACGTAGCCTTCCGAAGAGATCGAGCGATGCTCCGGACTCTAAGGAGTGGGTGTACGCTCCCGGAAAAAACATGACGGTCGGCTTTTCTTTCGCCGTGCTCTGCAAGTTGTTCAAGACGTTGTGCGATCGGATATAGGGGAACACCTCGCCAACGCCGGACAGAAAAAGAACTTCGAAATCGGCGCTTGCGAGCTTGGCTGCAATGGCCGGAACTAGATGCGCTTCTGGATCAAGTACGCCCTGCAGCAGTTCCTTGAGCTGCTCTTTGGAGACGGTATTCTCCATCTCGATAATTTGCTCCCAGATGTCACGCTCTTTGAGAATTTCTATCGAAAGGTCATACAAGTTGACCTCCAGAATCCGGACACCGGCCTGCTCCAGACGATTCACCAGCTGGCGTTGGAGCCGTTCCATTTCGACGGACTCTCCCGGTTTGAAAGGGCAGAT
>JAUIEW010000207.1 GCA_030429365.1 Phycisphaerae bacterium | reverse complement strand
GAGCTTTGATCGAAGCACGTTGGCACTTCTCAATGAATACGATTGGCCGGGCAATGTGCGCGAGTTGGAAAATGTGTGCGAACGGGCGGCTGCGGTCGCGACCGATCGAATCATTCCGGCCAGCGTGGTTGAAGGTTGGCTGGTGAACACGCGGCAGACGACGGACGCGTTTGAAGGATTGCGTCCGGGTCGAATGCTGGAGGACATGGAACGCCGTTTGATCGAATACGCGTTGAATAAGCACGGCGGGCATCGTGAGAAATCGGCGAAAACGCTGGGCATGGGTGTTCGGACGCTTGGCATGAAGCTGAAGCAGATGCGTGAAGAGAAAGAGCGTCACGAGAATCGCAAGGGGCTCGTTTCGAGCGCCATGTAGGGTGGGCCATGCCCACCGCAGTTTGAAGACGGATGATATGACGAAGGCGAACAACATGGTGGGCACGGCCCACCCTACGGGCAGGCGAGTGACGAGGTGACAGTCGGCAACAATTGCCGATCGCGCAGGAATTGCGCGGGTTGGAGAGGTGTTGGCAGCATGACTGGTGCGATTGCACCGGTGGAATGGAACATGCAAGCCGAGCCTGGGAGTGAGTAGCGAGAGCGGTACGTCCGCAGCTTGGGCGGGTGAGTCTTTTGAGAGTGAACGTGATGGGAAGCTTTTTTGCGGAATTGACGAGCGGCGGGGCGATGCCGGCATTGCAGACGACCTGGTCGTTTGCCCAGCAGAAGCACCGCGTCATCGCTGACAACATCGCCAATATCTCGACGCCCAACTACAAGGCCAAGCGTCTTGATTATGGCGCGTTTCAATCGGCGCTCGGTGAAGCGCTGGAAGAGCGAAAGGGAAAGCCGAAGGCTCCGTTTGTTCTGAAAGCCAGCGATCAGTTTCGCATGAACGAGCGGGGGCAGCTTGAAACGACGCCGTCGATCAAGCCGGGACGCAACGGTGTGTTTCATGATGGGACAAACCTGTCGATCGAAGCCGAAATGTCCGACTTGGCGGCCAACGCCATGTTGCACGAGATGACGACGACGCTGGTGAACGGGTACTTCGGTTCGCTACGCAAGGCAATCAGCGGCCGACTCTAACGGGTTGGCCTGAAGGAGTTTGAATGATGTTGATGTCAACGATGGATATCAGCGCGTCGGCACTGGTGGCGCAGCGAACGAATCTGGACACGATCGCGCAGAACATCGGCAACATGCACGCGACGCGCGACGCCGATGGCAATCCGAATCCGTACCGTCGCAAGATCGCCCTGTTTGCACATGGGGCTCCCGGTGCAGGTCGAAACGGAACGGGCGTGCGGGTGGACAGCATCGTAGAAAGCAAGGATGCGTTTCGTCTGGTTTTCGATCCGACGCATCCGGATGCGATCAAGAGCGGCGAGAAGGAAGGTTACGTGCGCTATCCGAATGTTGATCAGAGCACGGAAATGGTCAACGGCATGATGGCCGCTCGGATTTATGAAGCGAACATCACGGTGATGGAAATCACCAAGACGATCGCGGCGGCCAGCCTCCGGGTGATGGCGTAGTTCAAAGTAAAAAGTCAGACGCAGTCAAGAAAACGTGTGGAAGCGAGATTGACCATGATTGATCCAACGGGAATCAATGACATTTCGAGGGTGGCAGCACCCGCAAGTCCGACGACGCAACCGGTGACGCCGGCTGGCGAGAAGGGTTTCTACGAGGTGATGCTCAACAGCCTCGACGAAGTCAATCGTCTGCAGACCGAAGCCGACCAGGGCGTGCAGGATTTGTACAGTGGTAAGACCGACGATGTGGCCAGCGTGTTTACCGCGGTCAACAAAGCCGGCGTGGCGTTCGACTTGCTCATGGAAATGCGAAACAAACTGATGGATGCCTATCGCGACATCCAGCAGATCAGAGTCTAACGAAGCTTGACTTCGGGCGCAGCGGTGCGGTCGGGCGTGTTCAGATGGAGCTGAAACGTCGATCGCCAAGCTCGAATCAGCAAAGCGTGTAAACCAGCAATTTGGTCGTGGTCATGGATGATACGACATGGATTACCTCAGGCGGACGATAGCCCAGGTCTCGCAGCAATTGGAAGTGCTCAATCGCTCGCAACGCATCGCCATCGCGCTTTGTGCGGCGCTGGTGATGGGGTCGCTCTTTTGGCTCGTGCAGTATTCGGTGGAACCCGAGATGGTTCCATTGATGAGCGAGAACTTCCAGTGGACCGAACTTGAAGACGCCGTCAGCGCACTGAAGTCGGAAAACATTCCGATCAAGCAAATCGGCAGTCAAATCTATATCGAGCCCGCAAATCGCAGCCGAGCGATGATGGCGCTCGCACAAGCCGACGCACTACCGGAAGACATCAGCGTCGGATTCGCCGAACTGATGACCGACGAAAATCCGTTTCGACCCAGTGATGAAAACATCTGGCGTCGCCAGCGGGCGCTGGATGTGGAATTGGCGAGAATGATCGCCTCCAGCAGTGCGGTCACCTCGGCACGGGTTATCACGCAGGCCAAGTCGCGCCGGCGCGTCGGGGCGATGAGCAACATCTCTCCGAGTGCATCCGTGTACGTCAAGATGGCCCACGGGCAGACGCTGAACCGCAGCATGGTCGAAGGCTTTGCCCGCCTAGTGGCTTCAGCGATTCCCGGTCTCAGTCCGCACAAGGTGACGGTGATGGACGCCGCGACGAACATGGCCGCTTCGCCGCCCGACCCGGAAGATGCCATGGGTGCGGGGCTCCTTGAAGAGAAGAAGCAAAACGAACGACACATCGCCCAGAAGCTGGCAACGGCGCTGCAGTCGATTCCCAATGTGTTGATCTCGGTGTCTGTTGAGTTGGACGTGAAGCACACCAAGTCGACGTCGCAGACATGGGACAAGCCGCAACCCAAATCAGAATCGTCAAACACCTCGAGCAATCGGGAAGTCAATGCGCCGGGTGAAACGGGCGTGAACCCGAACGTGGGGTTGGCGGTCAATGGCGGCGGGGCTGGCACGTCCAACGAGTCCGAAGAAAGCAAGACCGAATTCTATGACGTCAAAGCCACGATGATCGAAAACACCGTGAAGGTGCCGTTCAACGTGACGAAGTCGATGGCGGCGATCAGCATTCCGAGAAGTTTCCTGGCTGGCGTCTACCAAGCGCGATTCGGTGAGATCGAAGACCCATCAAAGCTCGATGACGAAGAGGGTTTTCAGAAACTCCGCCAGGAAGAAATCGAACGTGTGCGTCTGACGGCGATGAAGATCCTGATGACGGACTCGAAAGACGACGTCGACGTTGACGTGTACTACGACCTGGCCGAGGACGCACCGACGCTTCGGGCGTTTCCGGGTGACGGTATGGCGATTGCTTCGACAGATACCGGCTTCGGTGGGTATGCGAAGCAGTATGGCATGCAGGTTGGGTTGATGGTGCTGGCGCTGATCAGTTTTGTGATGATGTCGCGAATGACGCGTCAGTCGGCGGCTGCAGCCCGGGCAACCCTTGGGCATGATCAGAAGTTGGAACCTGAAGAAGACCTGCACATTGTCAGTGGCCCGGTTGGAAAGGCGGACCTTTCTGATGGCATGCTGATTGGCCAGGAATTGGACGAGGAAACGCTGCGAATTGGCCAGTTGAGTGATCAGATTGCTGAGATGGTTGAGAGCGATCCGGAAGCGACGGCTGAGTTGATCCGTCGGTGGGCGGAATCAGAGGCTTAGTCGAATAAGACACGAGGTGAATCAGTGGTGGCTGACACGAACAAACAACCTGAAGCCGAATCGACTGAGATTCCAGGCATCAAGAAGGCGGCGATACTGTTGACGGCGCTCAATGCTGAAGCGTCGTCGCGGATCCTCAAGTTTCTCGACCCTGATGTCATTGAGGATATCACGCGAGAGATCGCGCAGCTCGACATCGTTGACCCGTTGATGCGAGGGCGGGTGATCGACGAGTTCTATCATCTCGCCCTAGCGCGGCAGTATGTTGATGCGGGTGGGTTTGGGTACGCCAAGACGCTGCTTGAAAAGGCGCTGCGTCCTGATGAGGCCAAGCGCATCATCAGCGTGATCGAACACCAGGTCTACCAGCAACCATTCGCTTTTCTTCAGAAGGCAGAGAGCGAAAGTCTCTTCACGTTTATTCAAGAGGAGCATCCCCAGACGATCGCGTTGGTGCTCGCTCACATGCCGCCCACCAAGTCGGCGGAAATCCTAATGGGCTTGCCCGCCGCCAAGCAGTTGGAGGTTGTGTCGCGCGTCGCCAACATGGAGCAGACGAACCCGGAAGTCATCAAGGAAGTGGAAATCGGTCTTGAAAAGCGATTGGCCGGTATCACCTCGCAACGTCTGATGAAGGTTGGCGGTGTGGAATCGGTCGCGGAAATCCTGAACCTTGCGGATCGCGCGACGGAAAAAGCGATCATGGAAACGCTGGAGTCGGAAGATCCGGATCTGGTCGAACAAATCAGGCGTCTGATGTTCATCTTCGAAGACGTCTTGTTGGTGGACGACAAGGGTATTCAGTCGGTGCTCAAGGAAGTGGACAACGACGAATTGGCATTGGCACTGAAGACCGCAAGCGACGAATTGAAGGAGAAGGTCTTTGGCAATATGTCCGAACGCGCGGCGACGTTGATCCGCGAGGACATGGACTACATGGGACCAGTACGGCTGAAGGACGTCGAGAACGCGCAGCAGAAGATCGTGGACATCGTGCGTCGTCTAGAGGATGCCGGCGAGATCATCATCTCGGGTCGCGGTGGGGAAAGGGATCTGATTGTCTAAGACCATGGATGCGATCACGACAAAGAACGCAGGTTCTTCAACCGTCATTAAACTGAATGACCAGAATCCACGCGTGATCACGCGTCTGGAAACGGTCAATGTTGCCGACCACCTCGGTGAGGCAAAGGTCGTTTTGCGCAAGTCGCGCGAACAGGCCCGTGAGATACTCCGCCAGGCGCAAGTCGATGCGGCTGAGGCACAGGAAGCAGCCAGGGCCAAGGGGTTCGAAGTTGGATTTCGCAAGGGTTACGAATCCGGTCAAAAGGCCGGGTTCGATGCGGCGTTTGAACAGGCCAAGAAGGAATTTGCCGAGCGCCAGTCTGAACTCATTGCGACGTTCACCGAGACCGTTGAGAAATTCGATGCTCGAAAGCGGGATCTGTTTATCCAGGCGTCGGGAGACCTCTTGGATTTGGGTATGCAGGTTGCGCGTCGCGTGACGAAACGGATCGGTGTGATCGATCGTGAAGCCGCCAAGGAGAATCTTCAGGCGGCGCTTCGCCTCGTGGAACAAAGGACGGATTTGACAGTTTACGTCAACCCGACCGACGCCGAATCCATCAGAGACTTTGCCAAAAGTGTCGGCGCAGTACTCGATGGCGCCGCACACTTCCAAATTGAAAAAGACGACACGCTGGCGCCGGGTGGGTGTCGGTTGACAACACCATCGTCGGAGGTCGATGCGTCGATCGAAACGCAACTTGAGCAAATCGAAGCGCTGGTGACCGGCGGAATGTCCGCTGAATGATGCGGTACGCCAACGCCAGTGGAGGGGGCTTTCAACCGTGAGTTTCTTCGCCCATCAGAAAGAACTGATTCAAAGCACCGAACCCATGAAGGTGTCGGGAAGGCTTTCGGGTTCGACAGGGCTGATGATGTTGGCCGACGGGCTGCGGGCGCCGGTTGGCACCATGTGTTCGATTTTTCCTCGACATGGCAGCGCCGTCGACGCCCAAGTCGTTGGGTTTCGCGACGGCCAATCGCTGTTGATGCCGCTTGGCGGCGATCAGGGTTTGTCCAATGGTGACCGTGTTGAGACGAGTGCGGCTCGCATGTATGTCCCTGTCGGGCGACAAATGCTGGGCCGCGTTGTCAATGGCCTCGGTGAACCGATCGATGGAAAGGGTGGATTCGCGGTCGAGTCGCACTACGCCGTACAAGCCGACGCACCGGCGCCCATGTCGCGACTTCCCATTGAAGAACCGCTATCACTCGGCGTTCGCGCCATCGATGCGTTTCACACGGTCGGACAAGGTCAGCGCATCGGACTGTTCGCAGGCACGGGCGTGGGCAAAAGCGTGCTGCTCGGCATGATCGCGCGGGGTACGTCGTCTGACGTGAATGTTCTCGCGTTGATCGGTGAGCGTGGCCGCGAAGTGGGTGACTTCATCCGGCGCGATCTTGGCGAAGAGGGCATGAAAAAAACGGTGATGATCGTTAGCACGTCAGACGAGTCGCCGGTGATGCGGATTCGTGCGTGCTTCGTCGCCACTGCGATCGCGGAGTATTTCCGGGATCAGGGTTCGCAGGTGCTCTTGATGATGGACTCGGTCACGCGCGTTGCGATGGCCCAACGACAGGTGGGATTGGCTGCGGGCGAACCGCCCGCGACCAAGGGTTTTACGCCAAGCGTCTTTGCCATGATGCCCAAGATTCTCGAACGGGCTGGTCGTACGGAGAAGGGCAGCATCACCGGACTCTACACGGTGCTCGTCGAGGGCGATGACGTCAACGAACCGATCAGCGATGCGGTTCGCGGAACGCTTGACGGGCATGTCTGGCTTTCGCGCAAACTCGCCAACCGCGGGCACTATCCGGCGATCGCGACCGTCGAAAGCATCAGCCGCGTGATGAACGAAGTGGTTTCACCGGAACATCAAAACGCCGCACGAGAGGTCCGGCGCGTCCTCGCCATTTGGGACGACATCGAAGACCTGGTCAACATCGGCGCGTATGCATCCGGCAGCAATGTGGATTACGACATCGCCGTCGAGATGAAACCCAAGATCGACGCATTCCTTCAACAGGGCATCGACGAACGGCCCGACCTCGATTCGACCGTGGCTGGCATTTGTGGGTTGGCCCGCATGATCAACGACATTCGCGCGCGGCGAACCGGTGGGTCGGGCGCACAAAAGACGTAGCTCGCGACGCTGTAATCCGGTCGTCATCTTAGAGAAAACCCGTGGCTCAGAAATTCAAATTTCGGCTGGAAACCGTGCGACGCGTGCGTCAACTCGAATTCGAGGCGAAGCAGCGGATCGTGGCGGATCGATTGCGCAAAATCGGCAGCGAACAGGCGATCATTGCCGCCTTGGAGCGAGAGCGTGAGTCGATGAATGATGAGACCAAGCGGATGTTGTCTGGCGGTCATGTGAACATTGACGGGGTCAGCCGATACCGCGTGCGGGTCGGATACCTACGGGGGCAGATTCTTGACGCTGAGAATCGGATTTTGGCCCACGAGCGCGAGTTGAAAGCCGAGCGAGCGGCGATGGTCAAGGCTTCAGTTGCGGTGAAGGCACTTGAGAAACTCGAGGAACGGCAACTGGCGGCATATGAATTGCAGCAGAGACGACTTGAGACGGTCGAGCAGGATGAAACGGCGCAGCAGATGTACCGCAGAACGGAACACGGAGCCAAGCTGGTTTAGGCGAGTGGCTGAATGAAGCGATTGGGAAAATTCTATCAGTTCATCGCTTTGATCGCGTTGATTCACTTCGCTGCGATCCTGGTGGGCGTGGGTTGGTTGGTCCAATCCGGAAAGCTCAACAAGGAAAACGTGCTCGCGATCGCCAGCGTGCTGGGGTTTGGCGACAGCTCCGATTCAGATGAGTCGGCGGATACTGCTGATTCAGCAACGGCTGACCTGACAACACCCAAGAAGAAGGGGACGCCGTCGGCGCCGGTGACGGACTCAGTTCAGGAGGAGTTGGCCCGTCGAAGTTTGCAGCGGGCGGTGACGCAGGCCGAGAATCGCCGGGAGTTGGCGCAGCGGGCGATGCTTGATGTTCGGCGGCGCCGCGAAGAATTGGAACGGTTGGCCGAGCAGCAGACAACCAAGGTTGAAAAGCAGACCAAAGACAAGGCGAAGGAAGGTTTCAAGAAGGACCTTGAGATTCTTTCCTCGCTAGAGCCCAAAATCGCGCTCGACAGCTTGCTGGCCCGTTCGGTGGACGATGCAGCTCAGATGATGCTCCTGATGGAAACGCGGCAGGCTAAGAAGATTATGGAAGCGGCCAGCAAAGACGACGGCAAGTGGGCCCAGATGATCGCCATCGAAAACAAGATGCGCGAAGCGACGACGCTGGACGGTTCGGATGACGCAGATTCAGAACCGACGGATGGTGCAGCGAATGTTGGCGAACCGCTGGCCCAGAACAACTAGACGGACGGAATGGAATTCGCTCGATGACGCCAGTTGATCTCGGACAATATACGCCAAACCGCACCAAGGGCACGCCGTTGTCGCCCGAAAGAGGAGCGGCTGGCTTCGATGATCTGCTGGCGCAGGTTCAGTCGCTTCAGTTTTCGGCGCTTGCGAACACCAACGTGGTTCAAACGATGACGCCGGACGGTGCGTTGGGCTTGGGTGGCGAATCGGATGGCGGTGGAGCACGGGAAGCACGCATCAATCAGGAAACGCAAGCCGCAAGGCAAGCCGAAGTTGCATCGCAGAATACGCGTGGTGCAGATCCCAGCTCAGTTCAAAACGGTGTGGTCAGTGAACGGCATGAACGCGTGTTGACGCAGCAGACGCTCGCCGCGGAAAGCAAACCGGCGGCTGATGCCAAGAGTCAAGTCAATCCACAAGAGACATCACGCATCGCAGACTTGCCAGCCAGCGCGGTTGCAAGCGAATCCAAACCCACAGCAGAAAAGGCTATTTCGCAGCCAGCCGGTCCGCAGAGTTCACCACATCAGCCGGTGATCTCCAGCGATACCGCGACGGCGAACCATGAGCAAAAGGCGGGTGCCGACTCGGGGTTTGAGCGGTCGAATTCAAATGCGACTGCGTCCAAAGCCATCTCGGTGCCGACGACCGGTGCAGCCGCAGCGGCCGACAACCAAGCGGTCGCGAAACAGGGTTCGACCGCGCAGCGAATTGGTCAAATGCTGGCCGGCAAAGCAACAACTCAGGTTGCGCGTGGCTCTGGTACTGAAGCGCAGGTGCAAGTTGCTCGCGAACCTTCGGCGAAAGGCGCGACACAGAATCAAACCGCAAAGGCCCGCTCCAATAGTCAGGCGCAAGGACGGTCTACTGCGGAAAGTCCGGAGCAGACCAAACGAAGCGAGTTTGAAAGTCTGGTCAAGAGCATTCGTCTGAATCGCGGGACGAAGTCGTCTTCAGCGACGATTCGATTGAACCCGCCAGAACTCGGCAAGATGAAGATTCACGCTCAGATGAGCGACGATGTGCTACGGGTGCGCGTTGAAGCGTCGTCGAATGAGGCGCGGCATCTGCTGAGCGAGCGGTCGAATGAGTTGCTTGAAGCGCTGCGTGATCGCGGAATTGACGTCGATCGGTTTGAGGTCGTTCGGCCTGAATCGGCGCGAGCAGACCTCCAACACGGCAGCGATCAGGATTCGAATCTCCCGGACCAATCGCTAGCTACACAACGCGATGGGCAGCAGGCGGCCGACACCCACACGCGGCACGACAGCGATTTGCCGCAGCA
>JAUIEW010000206.1 GCA_030429365.1 Phycisphaerae bacterium | reverse complement strand
CATATAATAGACCATCATGTTAAATATTCACCGACAAATTATGTCTCCAACCATCCGGATCGCGCTTTACGGGTTTATCGCAGGCGTTTGCGCGATCCCCGATATGGCCTTGGGGCAGTTTGGGCCGACCAAGGTGGTGACCGCTAAAGCCACGCGGCAGCCCATGCAGTTGACTGTGACATTGGTGGGAACGGTCGGGCCCAAAACACGAAGCTTGATCGGGACCGAAGTTGCGGGTCTCGTTGAGGCGATGCCCGCGCGACAAGGAAACCTCGTCGCCAAAGGCGATCTCTTGTGCAAACTTGGTCAGGATATGTTGGGCGCTGATTTGGAAAGCGCCCAGGCCAAGTTGCAATCGCTTGAATCTCAACTGCTCGAACTTCAAAACGGAACGAGACAGGAAGACTTGGTGAGGCTCAAGGCGAATCTCGACTCGGCCACTGCGCTGGCCGATCGATGGGCGTTTGAACTTGACCGCATCCGCCGACTCAAGGGCGTCGACTTCGCAAATCAACGTGAATACCAAGACGCACTAGCCGAACATCTGTCGGCTGTTGGTGCGCAACAAGCCGCCCAGGCGGAATACGACAAAGCCGTCGCAGGACCTCGCGCGGAAGTGATCGCCCAAGCCACCCACGAACTGGCACAACAGAAAGCGCTCGTCAAACGGGCCGAACTTGATTTTCAAAAGGCGCGCATCCTCGCACCGTTTGATGGTTTCGTCGTCGCGCGTCACGCTGAGGTGGGCAACTGGCTGCAAGTCGGCGGTGCCGTGGTGGAGTTGGCCAACACATCTAGCGTTCTGGTGAAGGTTGATGCACCTGAATCGGTCGTTCCTTACACGGCGGTTGGCGCCGAAGTGGCCGTTCGGATTGATGCGCTCAAGAAGCGTTACAGGGGGCACATCAAACATGTGGTTCCCCAGGCTGACGAAGCGGCCCATACGTTCCCGATCGAAGTCGAAGTGGCCAACCCGGATTATGAACTCAAGTCTGGAATGTTCGCACGGGTGACGGTACCGGCGGGCAAGGACGAGATGGCCACCGTCGTCCCCAAAGATGCGCTGATTGAAAGCGACGGTTCTATCTTCGTGGCGATGGTGGTTGATTCTGAGCAGGGGAAGATGGCTGTTCCCGTTCCGGTCACGCTTGGAGCCGATCAGAACGATGTGATTGCGATCACGTCCAACAACCTCCCACCGGACGCAACCATCGTTGTCTACGGAAATGAGCGCCTGACCTATCCGCAGCCGGTCGTTCCCGTTCAATCGAAGGAGGAAGTTGCCGCCAAAGCCCCACAAGGTTCTGGCCCCCTTCCAGAAAACGAAAAAGCAGCCACCGGCAGTTAGCGAATAACCCCATGAACATCATTCGTTTCGCGATTGAGAATCCAGTCAAGGTTACGGCCGGGGTAATCTTGTTATTGCTGTTTGGGCTGTTGAGCTTTTTCGCAATCCCCGTTCAATTGACGCCCGACGTCGATCAACCGCGCATCACCGTCACCACGCGCTGGACCGGTGCAAGCCCGCAAGAAATCGAAAACGAGATCATCGATCGGCAGGAGCAGAAGCTCAAGAGCGTCAGCGGATTGAAGAAGATGACTTCGTCGTCGAAACGCGGCGAAGGCGTGGTAACGCTCGAATTCAACGTCGGCGTTGATAAAGATGCCGCACTCCAAGATACGATCGAGAAGATCAATCAGGTCGGCTCGTATCCAGAGGAAGTCGATCGACCCGAAACCAAAGCAGCCGACGCAGCGCTAGACTCGCCGATCTCGTGGCTGATGTTTCGAGCTGACGTCGATGACATTTCGGGCATGTATGACTTCGTCGATGACAACGTCCGCCCCCTGCTCGAACGGGTCGATGGTGTGGCGGCGGTCGATATCTATGGCGGGCGAGAGCGCGAAGTTCGCGTGATTGTCGATGCCGCGAAAATGGCAGGCAGGGGAATCAGCTTCCGGGAACTGGAGCGGGCCCTTCGCAGCCAAAACGAAAACCGCTCTGCAGGCACGATTTCCCAGGCGAAACGCGAGTACACCTATCGAACAATCGGCGAATTTCGTTCGGTCGACGAAGTGGCGGATACGGTCATCAAGTACGACTCGGGCGGTCCGGTTCGCGTTGGGGATATCGCCGATATCGAATTGACCAACCAGAAGCAATACTCCTTCGTGCGATCCAAGGGTGAATACGTCCTTGCTCTACCGGTTCGCCGCGAGTCCGGCGCGAACGTCATGAAGACGATGGCCGCTCTCAAGAAACAGATCGACTACATCAATGACACCGTCCTCGCCCCGCGCAAAGAAAACATGCGGGTCACCATCAGCTATGATGAAACAGAATACATCGAATCGTCCATTAACCTGGTGATCAGCAACATCTTTTTCGGCGGGCTGCTTGCGACCGTCGTGCTCATGATCTTCCTGCGAAGCACGAGCGCGACCTTGATCGTGGCCATGACCATTCCCATCTCGGTTGTCGGGGCGTTTTTGATGGTGACGGTATTGGGGCGCAACCTTAACGTCATCATGCTTGCAGGGATGGCGTTTGCCGTCGGTATGGTTGTCGACAACGCGGTTGTTGTGTTGGAAAACATTTTCCGCCATCGAGAAGCCGGCTTGTCGCGTCTCGATGCCGCGCTCAAAGGAACAGGCGAAGTCTGGGGTGCCATTCTTGCCAGTACACTGACAACCATCGCCGTGTTCCTTCCCGTCATTTTCATCGAAGAAGAAGCCGGCGAATTGTTCGCTGATATCGCCATCGCGATTTCGACGGCTGTTGCGCTATCGTTGATCGTCTCTGTAACCGTCATTCCAACGACAGCCGCTCGGGCCCTACGCGCCTCCAAGGCAAACCGCCCCGGCGCCGACGAACACAAAGTTGCTGGAGTCGGCGCGGTTGTTGGTGAAATTGTCACCAAAATCAATCAGCGCATGTCAACGAGGCTCGCAGTCGTCGGTGGTCTAACCGCACTTTCACTGGTCGGAAGTTACCTCCTGTGCCCGCCCGGTACTTATCTGCCAAACGGCAATCGCAATCTTGTGTTCGGCGTGCTCCTTTGTCCTCCGGGTTATTCGCTCGACGAGTTTCGCCAGATCGGTGGTCGGGTCGAAGCTGACATGCGCCCCTATTGGGACGCTGAAATGCGCTCACCCGAAGCAGCCGCCCTGCCCGACATCGAAATGACTGTCGGCAAAGGGAAGGACATGGAGCGCAAATCGATTCACCCACCACCCATCGAGAATTTCTTCTTCGTGTCTTTTGATGGCGGTGCATTCATGGGATGCAGTAGCAAGGAGCCCGAAGTCGTCAGACCGCTTGCCAACGTCCTGACCACTGCGACCGACCGCATCCCCGGGATCATGGCATTCTTCCAACAGTCATCGCTCTTCGGTGATGCATTGGCTGGTGGAAACGTCATCGAACTGGAACTTCGATGCGACAACGAAGAAAACCTTCTACACGCGGCCAAGGGAATGTTCGTCAAGATCATGCAAGCCGGCATGCGTGCCCAACCCAAGCCCACAACGTTTGACCTCGGACGTCCCGAGTATCAGGCGCGCATCGATCGCGTCAAAGCCGCCGATGTCGGGCTCAACGTCGCCGATGTCGGATTTACCCTCGAAGCATGCGTTGACGGCGCATTCGTTGGCAACTATCGCGACAAGGGTGACGAAATCGACCTCGTGATCAAGGTCGCAGACACCGAAGGTCTTGCGGTCCGTGACATCGCCAGTATTCCAGTGCACACCCCAACGGGCAACGTCATTCCACTGAGTTCGGTCGTCAATTTCGAGTTGGCGTTCGAGCCTCAGGAAATCACGCACAGCGAATCGATGAAGTCCATCGGTTTCAGCATCTCACCGCCGCAGGGCGTTCCGCTCGAAGCCGCAATGAAGCAGGTGCAGTCGGAGATGATCGAGCCCATGCGGGCAGAGGGGCTGATGGGTTCCGACGTGGTCGCGACGATGGAAGGAAACGCCGACAAGCTCGTCCAGACGCGACGCGCGCTGATCGGTTCGTATCAGGGCCGGCTCACCAAACCGAATCTCTTCGGAATGGGGCCTGCGACGACATTGGCGATACTTGCTGCAATCCTCATCATCCTCGGCGCGATACTCGGCCGCATGCGATCCAAAGCGACCATGATGCTACTTCCGATCGTTCTCGTTTCCGCGCTGGTCCTGATTACTTTCGCGGTCAATCCGGATCTGGCCCTCGAACTGCTCCAATCGCGCGGCATATTGGCCGGCGTTGTGACGTATCTGTTGATGGCCGCCCTGTTCGAATCGTTCGCCTACCCGATGGTGATCATGTTGTCCGTTCCATTGGCGACGGTCGGCGGGTTTGCGGGACTGGCCATCGTTCACTGGGTGACGGCGCGCGATCCGGTGTCGCCGCTTCAAGAACTCGACGTTTTGACCATGCTCGGTTTCATCATTCTCATCGGCATCGTCGTCAATAACGCGATCCTCATCGTCCACCAGTCGCTCAACTACATGCGCGAAGGCCAAGAACCACAAGCCGCCATCAGCCACAGCGTTGCCACCCGAGTACGCCCCATTTTCATGACAGCGCTGACGAGTATCGGCGGCATGCTCCCGCTGGTTATCATGCCCGGTTCCGGAAGCGAACTGTACCGCGGACTTGGCAGCGTGCTCGTCGGCGGATTACTCGTTGCCACGGTGTTTACACTCTTCGTGATTCCGGCGATGTTCTCGCTCTTTGTCGAATTCCGGACACTCCTGCGGCCATCCACCGCCCAAGACGCCGAAGGGGGCAGCAGCAAGCAAGTTCCCCAGCCGGCATTCGCAAGTGCACAGGATACGCAAAACCCGCCAGCCGGCGTTCACACGTAACGCCTGCCGATCAATTCACATCGCCCGCGCGATACGCCCCAAACGGCTGCACGTGCTAGCCAATGGCCCATGGCTCGCAGGTCGCGGGATTTTTGCTATCATCGCCCCCTTAAATTGGCCACTCACGCACTTGGATCAAAGGGATCTTTCCAATGGCAGACAACGATCGTTTCGGCGCGAAGTCCGTCGTTTCCACCCCACTCGGACAGCGGACCATCTTTCGACTTGACTCGCTTCAGGGTCTCGGCGACCTCTCAACGATCCCCTATTGCATCAAGGTGCTGCTGGAGGCGTGCCTCAGAACGTGCGACGGTTTCGTTGTCACCGAAGATTCGGTCAAAGCCCTCGCCGCCTACGATGCATCAAACGTCGGCGAAGTGGAGATTCCTTTCAACCCGGGCCGCGTCGTGCTTCAGGACTTCACCGGCGTGCCTGCCGTCGTCGACCTCGCCGCGATGCGATCGGCCATGGTCCGCATGACCGGCGACAAAGCGTCAGCCAGCAAGGTCAACCCGCTCGTCAAGTGCGACCTCGTGATCGACCACTCCGTGCAGGTCGACGCCTTCGCCAACGCGATGGCACTGACGATCAACGGCCAACACGAATTCGAACGCAACAAAGAGCGTTACGAATTTCTCAAATGGGGGCAGCAGGCGTTCGACAACTTCTCCGTCGTCCCGCCAGCCACCGGGATCGTCCACCAGGTCAACCTCGAATACCTCGCCTCCGTCGTCATGGACAACAATGGCACGCTCTATCCCGACTCGCTTGTCGGTACCGACAGCCACACGACCATGATCAACGGGCTCGGCGTCGTCGGCTGGGGCGTCGGCGGCATCGAAGCGGAAGCGGTCATGCTGGGCCAGCCGATCTACATGCTCATCCCCGAAGTCGTCGGATTCAAACTCACCGGCAAACTCGCCGAGGGCGCAACCGCGACCGACCTCGTCCTCCGCGTCACCGAAATGCTTCGTGCTCATGGCGTCGTCGGAAAGTTCGTCGAATTCTTCGGACCCGGACTGGCTGACATGCGACTCGCCAACCGCGCCACCATCGCGAACATGGCCCCCGAATACGGCGCGACCGTCGGGTTCTTCCCCGTCGATGAACAGACCACCCGCTACATGCAGCTCACCGGCCGCGATGAGAAACTGATCGAAACCGTCGAGTGGTATTGTCGCGAGCAGGGACTCTGGCGCGACGATTCGCACAACATCAAATACGCCGAAACGCTCGAACTTGATATGTCGACCGTCGAACCGTCGCTGGCTGGTCCGAAGCGCCCGCAGGATCGCATCGCCCTTTCGAACATGAAACCGAAATGGAAGCAGACGCTCAGCGATGCAGTCGGCGGACGTGCGAAGGATGAAGGTGCGGTCGCCATCGCTGATCCCGGTATCGATGGCGTCGATGTCGAGTACGATGGCAGTCAGTTCAAGCTCGCCCACGGCAGCGTCGTCATCGCCGCGATCACCAGCTGCACGAACACGTCAAACCCCGACGTGATGATCGGCGCCGGTCTCGTCGCCCGCAAAGCCCGAGCATTGGGCCTCACGCGAAAGCCTTGGGTCAAAACGTCGCTCGCACCCGGTTCCAAGGTCGTCACCGAATACCTCGACCAAGCCGGTCTGACCGCAGACCTCGACGCACTCGGGTTCAACCTCGTCGGGTACGGCTGCACCACCTGCATCGGCAACAGCGGCCCCGTCCCGGAACCGATCAGCAAAGCCATCAACGAAAACGATCTCATCGCATGCTCGGTGCTATCGGGCAACCGCAACTTTGAAGGTCGCATCAGCCCCGACGTGCGGGCCAACTACCTCGCTTCACCGCCGCTCGTCGTCGCCTACGCCATCGCCGGCACCGTGGACATCGACCTCAGTACCGATCCGATCGCCGAAGACGCCAATGGCAACAAAGTGTATCTCGCCGACATTTGGCCGACCCAAAAAGAAGTCGACGACGCCGTCGCACAGAACGTCACCAAGTCGCAGTTCGTCGAACAATACGCCAACGTGCTGCACGGTTCGGACGATTGGCGCAACATCGACACGTCCACCGGCGACCTCTACGAATGGCGCGAAGAAAGTACGTACGTGCAGGAACCGCCCTTCTTCATCGGCTTAACGCAGGACGTCCGGCCCATCGTGCCGATCGTTGGCGCACGCTGCCTCGTCAAAGTCGGCGACAGCGTGACCACCGACCACATCAGCCCCGCCGGTTCGATCGCGACGGAAAGCCCGGCTGGCAAGTACCTGCTCGATCGCGGGGTGGCTCGCTCGATGTTCAACTCGTACGGTTCGCGTCGCGGCAACGATCGGGTGATGACCCGCGGCACGTTCGCGAATGTGCGCGTCCGAAACCAACTCGCCCCCGGCACCGAAGGCGGCTGGACGAAAAATCTGCTCACGGGTAACGTCGAAAGCATTTACGACGCATCGCTCGCCTACAAGGATGCGGGCGTCTCGCTGGTGGTGCTAGCCGGCAAGGATTATGGCATGGGTTCGTCGCGCGACTGGGCCGCAAAAGGCACGTTCCTGCTAGGCATCAAAGCCGTCATCGCCGAAAGCTTCGAACGCATCCACCGCAGCAACCTAGTCGGCATGGGCGTACTGCCGCTGTGCTTCAAGAATGGCGAATCCGCCGACGGCCTGGGCCTGACCGGTGAAGAAACGTTCAGCGTCGCCATCGACGACAAAGTCATGCCAAGACAGACGATCAAGGTGACGGCCACCAATGCCGGCGGCGAATCAAAAACCTTCGAAACCACCTGCCGAATCGACACGCCGGTGGAAGTCGAGTATTACCGAAACGGAGGAATTCTCCACACGGTCCTAAGAAAGATGGCCAAGAGTTAGAAGCAGAAAAAAGGGTGCCCCGCCCTTCCAGGGTGGGGGACTGATACACGCAAGCGTCTAAGGAAGGCTGGCCCACCGTCTCAAAGGTGGGGGAACCGATGATAATCAAAGAAACCCCCAAGACTTGACGCCAGACAAACAAATCAGTTTGATAAGCAGCACAACAATTCCAACCAAGGGCGGTTAGCTCAATTGGCAGAGCGCCTCGCTTACACCGAGGAGGTTACAGGTTCAAGTCCTGTACCGCCCAGTCCATTCACTTTCAAACACTGACGCAGGTAATCGTAGGTCGGGCTGGGGCCTAAATGATGGCAAAAGAAGCTTTCGACTTCGATGAGCACGAACGACAACAGGTCGCTCTGATTGATGCGCTAAGGGCTGAACCACAAGCTGAAATCCTAGGCGTTGTGGATGCAAGTGGAGTAGGAGGAAGTAGTTTTTCCAATGACGCCCTATGGACGATGAGATTCGCGTTCGCTTCTTGGCAAATCAAAGACTCAACCGTAAGAGAATCGCCCCTGAACGTTGTTGGCCTGGTCTCAAAAGACAATCTAGAACGTCATATGGCCTCTATTACGGCCTACTCGATCCTGCGTATACACGCGAGGATTAATCAGAATTCAGTGAATCAACCCGAAACCGCGCTACTTGAGGAAGTCCTGGAATTCAATGCTGAATCCGACGCGATGAATAGTGTGATCAAGAAGCTGCGCGAGCCGGTCTACCGTGACGATTCTTTCTTTGGCCGACTTCAATTGAACCGAAAAATCAATCAGTTTGAAATTCGCGCCCCTTGGCTCGGTACAGAAATTGAGTTGCTTGTTTCAGCAACTGAACTCGAGGAGTTTGAACAAGCTATCACCGTTTCCAAGGCACTTTGGCAAGCGGCGAGAAAATGGGATAAGCGCTTACGCGAATACGCGGCCGTTCAATTACTCGATCTCAAGAATGAAGAATGGCGAGATGAAGACGAGAAACCGGTTTCGCGAAGGCAATTCAAAAAGAGGATGCGGCTCAACACAGTTTCAGCATATCCGGACGGATCCTTCGAGTTTTGGTTCGACGATGACGATTTGTTTTGGGGGCATGCGATTAAGATAGACGGCAACTTAGACGACGG
The DNA here is from genome assembly GCA_030429365.1 of Phycisphaerae bacterium. Taxonomy (GTDB): domain Bacteria; phylum Planctomycetota; class Phycisphaerae; order UBA1845; family UBA1845; genus UBA1845. The sequence continues at coordinate 640 of JAUIEW010000206.1, read as the reverse complement.
TCCGGAACACGCCAACATCGCGGGTTAGCCATAAGAAAAGACCCCAGTCTTCCGCCATGCTCTGTCGATTCAGTTGGGTATCCGGCCCCTCCTGCGGGCGGGACCGAAAGGAAACTTCTACGGCACGCCCTATTTCAATGGCAAAAGGGTGGTCCAACTTTTCAGGGGTGGGGGACCGATGATCGGCAAAGAAACCACCAAGACTTAACGCCAGACAAGCGAGTCTTTCTGGCGAGCAACCCATCAATTCTAACCAAGGGCGCTTAGCTCAATAGGCTGAACGCCTCGCGTACAACAAGGAGGCCACAGGCACACGTTCCGAACCGCCTGTCACCCTCCAGAGTCCTGTTCGCCGGATTCGATTGGCGTCGGCACAAAAACGACCTCTTCGCCGCATTCGGGACAAATACCGCTAACGTTTCCTGTCAAGTCATAGAGGCAAGACTGGCACCTTCCTTCCAGCCTTCGTCGTCTTGTCAATACAAACGAAACCACAAGCTTGGCGATTGGATAAGAAGCAAACGCTATACAAAGCCAAACAAGGCTCCAGTCGAATTCCCATTCGATGATTTGTTTTGGAACATAATGGTGTGACCAACTACTCGACTTCCTGTAGCCATGAGAGACATATCTTGATCTG
>JAUIEW010000205.1 GCA_030429365.1 Phycisphaerae bacterium | reverse complement strand
CAGCCCCAGTGAGTACAACCGGATGACCATGCCCTTGAAGGCACCGTGGTGATGTGTTGATGTGTGCCCTTGGTTGGTCACTTCGATTCTCCGTCACTGATGGCGAGTTCGCTCGCTGCGTCTTTGAGCATTCCGGCATGGGCGTCGGCCATCTCTGCCGCCGGCGTCTCGCCCGTAAACATGGCTTTGTGCAGCGGGAACACATGCGGCGACAGCATGACGCCGATCATGTGGAACACGAACACGTGCAAAATCGCGAGGTACGCTTCAAGCGTGTGGATCAGGTTGGACACGGTGAGCATGCGCCCGCTGACATAGTGGCTCGTCCAGGCGTTGGCCCACATCAAGACACCGGTGACGCCAAGCAAGGTGCATCCCCAGAACACGCCAAAATATTCGAACTTTTCCTTCAATCCAAATCGTCCGGGCGAAGGACGCGTCCGCCTCATGAAGAACAGGAAGCCCAGCAGGTGCAGCAGTTCCTTCACGTCGGCTGGCGTGACCACCAGCGGCAAATCCAACACTGCTCGGGTCCAACTGACTTTGCGCCGCCGCTTGTCCTGGACCAAACAGTACAGCACATAAAGAATGTGGTAAGCCGCACCAACAACAAGGATCAGCCCTGAATAGCGATGAATGCGCCGCGCCATCGTTAAACCGCCGAGCGTTTCGATGACCCACCTCGCCCACGGGTCACCAGCGAACTTGATCGGAAAACCCGTCAGCACCAGCGCCGTGAAACACACCGCTAGGATCCAGTGCTGAACGCGCTGATGAATCGAAAATCGCGACAGCTTTAAAGCGCCTTCGGGCTTCTGTTTGATTTGATCGTTGAGTTCAATGTACTCAAAGTGGCGAAGGTTGTGTCGCCCGAGGACGAGTTGCAGTAACTCCAACAACTGAAGCAACGCCGACGGACCAAACGTGCACATGATCAGCACCACGAACATGCCCGCGATCATGAATTCAATGGTCCACACCGAACGCTTGCCGCCGGCATCGGTTGTGGACGCGGCTGCACTTGCGTCCGGTCGAGGCGATTCGTAGCGGCTGGGCGTGATTTCCATATGGACAGCCGCCGCGGTGACCAGCGCACCGGCAGAGGGATGACAGGCGTCGCTGCGGCAGGTGTCTGGAAGTTTGCCGTCATGGGTGGACGATTCCGCCAGCTCGTGCGGCTGCATCATGTGCACGTTCTGCATTTCGCCAACGTGACAATCGAGGCAGCTGGCGGTCTCTTCGTTGCCCAGCAGCATCGCTTTGCCGTGGAAACTGGCGAGGTAGCTAGCGACGGTGTCCGGCATTTCGAATTCGCGCCGGATGTCGTCATTGCTGTGGCAAAGGGCGCAGCTGCGCGCGAGTTGTTCGTGGGTCCGCGCCGGTCGGCTCCGGGCGACGACGTGTTTGAATGCGAACGGTGTGTCCTGGGGCAACTGCTCACCGTGGCACACGTCGCAGCGGCTTGTGAATGCGTCTTCAAACGCGAACGGCTTGTTGTCGCGTTGGAAGGTGGGCTCGTCGTGGCACAACAGGCAGGTGGACTGACCCGGTCGAAGCGGTTCGCCCAGCAGTTCGTTGCTCTTTTTGAGCACTTCGGTCGTATGGGCCGAATGCTCCAACATGTCGGCGATTCGGTCGTGAGCAAAGGGTTGGACCGGTCGATCGGGTGACACAAGGTGGCACGCGTTGGTGCAGTCGACCGGCGTGACCGCTTGATGCGGGATGACCGCGACTTCATTGCGAGCGTGGCAGTCGGTGCACTTCAAACGGGCGTGGGGGCCGAGTTCACGATCGTAATACAACGGGTCGACGTGATACAACCGCACCGATTCGCCATCGTCATCGATTCGCCCGAGGCCTTGATAGCGGTGGCACATCAGGCAGTTTTCCGGGTCGGCTGCCAGCGCCGTTGTGGGGGCCCACGCCATGCCCACCAGCACGAGGACCGTCATCAAAGGTTGAAACGTCTTACTGTTCATGACATGCACCGCAAATGTTGTTGCCATACCCACGCATCTTCATCGGGTCGTCTTGATCAAAATCGGTCTGCGCTCCACGGGCCAGCATACTGTTGGGCGCGAACCAACCCGCACCGTGCGGATTGTGACAGGTGGAACACGTGATCGTCTGATTCTTCGTCAGAGGCAGATCGGAAACGCGCTGCCGCATCTGGGCAGGCATTTTCGTGCCATGGTGTCCCGGTTCAAAAAAATCCACGTGTTGGGTGTGGCATCCCAGGCAGATCGACGTTTCGTCGTCGATCAATTCCGGATGGTTCGTTCGCCTGCCCGAACGGTCCATCGACACCTTGTCGTTGTGGCAGTAATAGCAGGAGTCTTTGCGCGCCTGGCCGGACTGATCCATCAGGTCGTGCGGGTTGTGCCGTTCATGGCTGCTGTTGTCCACGTGACAATTCGCACAGAACGCAACCGGATCGTCGGTGATTTTGCCTCGAAGAAACGCTGCATTGCGCGACGGCCTTGTACGCGTTCTGTCGCAGGCCAGCAACACATCGTGGCAGGTCAGGCAACTGAGCATCCCGTCCTGGGCAGGCCAACCCTCGGGAAGGTGAATCTCGGGATTGTCGAAAGGACGGTTGGCCGGGTGCTTTTCGGATTCAGCCCGTTCGCCGTCGTGGCAAGTCAGGCAGCCGGCTGTGATGTCGCGATGATTGGTTGCTTTTTTGGGTTCGCCTGGTGCGTGGCACTGAGCGCAACCGTTTGGCGTCCAATGCGGGTTGGGGGCTTTGCCCGACGGGGCTGAGACCACCGTCGAATCATCGGCGCGCAGAAACGCGATTGGATAGACCGCGCCCGCGAACAGAACGATGCCCGTTGCGATGGTGAGCGTCCTTGCCGCACGCGGTTTCAATGTGCTATTCGTCCCCATGGGCTTCCTTGGTCGCAGTGTCTTTTGCATGCGGGGTGCCAGAGCGGCCAACTGCTTCGTCGACACCGATCAACACCAATTGCGGTGCGCCCAGCGAATCGGAGACGACCAGCCAGTCTGCCGCCTCCGCGTGGCGCGAAAAATTCGGATTACGCGTCATGTCGAGCGCGTCGCACGCACCCAACGATGCAATTCCCATCGGTAGCGTCAAGCCGCCCCAGGCGCCGCGGCGTTCGTGAATCTCCACGACAAACTCGCCCGCCGCATCAAACACCTGGATCGACTGACGAGCTGCATCGGTGACGCAGATTGATCCGCCGCGCGTCACGCAGACCTGCTTGGGGCGAACAAATTCACCGTTGCCGCGTCCCTTGCGACCGAGCGGCGACTTCGGGCTTCCATCTGACGCGAGTCGAAAGACAACGCCCGCCACCGCGTCGGCCACGAGCAGCGTGTTGTCAGCCGTCATCGCCAGTCCCGTCGGCGCAACCATTTTCGGGCTGGCGCTGGCGGATGTCATCGGTGACAGCCAGTTGGCCTGGTCTGTGTTCCATCGGCGAACCGAATGACCGGCCAGATCACCGACATACAGCGTTCCATTGCGGGCCAACACACCGCCGGGTCGAAATTCACCGCCGGGTGCGACCTGTCCGAGATAGCGTCCTTCGGGATCGTACGAGAGGACCACCTTCAGCGTTGTGTCGGCCACATACACATTGCCGATTTCGTCGGTCGTGATATCAACCGGGCATCGCGGGCGTCGCGAGGGATCATCAATCCACGAGCGAACGCGCCCGGTTTGAAAATCGATCGCGATCACGTCGGGCCGTCCCTGGTCGCACACGAGCAATTCATCGCCAACGCGCACGATCCCCTGCGAGTTGCGAAGGATCGGGGGAGGGGTGTCGGCTGGTCCGTAAAGAAAATCTTCCAGTGTCGACGACTTGCGATAGTTCGGCAGCGTTTGTGTGAGGTCGCCCATCACGGTCAAATCGGGCGAACCGCTCGGGGCTTTGAACGTTTGAGGGACGAACCATTGAGGTGATTGCGTCGATGGTGTGCATGCACCGCAAGCCAGCGCGCACGCTGCGCCGACAAACGCGACAAGTTTGCTACCGAAGTTTTTCATGAAACCGACATTCAAAACAACAACTTTCGATCTACTTCACGTGCCCATCTATTTTTTTGGGCCGATTACTTCACGTGGCATGTCAAACACAACGCGCTTCGGCGGTTGGATTTGACCAGCATCTTGTCGATCCCCGCGCTGTTGTGCGGATCGTGACACGACACGCATTCCATCCGACCTTCCGGCAGGCGAACCGTACCGTCAGCCGTCACAAATGATTCGGGTCGATATTCCCGATTGTTCGACGGATAAGGCACACCGATGGGGTGATCGCGCCAGGCAAACCCATCGGGCACCGAAAAGCCTTCGCGCACGCCCGCAAGCATCGCGTGGGCTGATCCAATCGTTGACGACGCCACCGTTCCATCGTGGCAACCGAGGCAAATCAAACTCGTCGGTCCGGGGGTGAAGCGGTCGGGTATGAACGTCTGCCGCTGTCCCTGGATGCGAAACAACTCGACGGCTGGCTCGACATCCTGATCGATGGCGTCGCGATTTTCTGCATTGTTTTCATCGGTCCCGCTGGTTGGTCGGCGGATGCGAACGGCTTGAACGTGCGGAATGTGGCACGCGGAGCATGCGTCACCGGGTCGATGGGTCTCTTCGGAGAAATCATGGACGCCGCCGACGGTACCACTCATGTAGTTGGTCTTGGTGCTCTGGACTTTGGTGTTTTGATCGTTGGCGTCAACTACCTGCATGTTGGAATCGGGCATGTTGGAATCGGCGCTCTTTGCCGGTTCGGGTTGGCTGCCGTCCATCGCGAACAGCGCGACCAAACACATCGATAGCATTGCGAGACTTTTCATCGTTTAGCGTCCGTATTCAAATCGCACATGGGTCACACCGTGGCACACGAGGGTGCAACTTCCGCTGTATCGACCCAGGTCTTCGTATTCAACCCGAGCGCCCAGCGCGCCGCTGGCCGGCCTGACGATCGAGCGATCAAAGTTGATCAAGTTGCTGTGGTTGCGACTGCTCGCCCGCATGCGGTTGATGCCGTGCGAATCGTGGCACGCCGAGCACGACGCCCGACCTTGCGAGACGTGCACGTTGTGCAGCGGGAAACTTTCGTCGCCGAGAATGCTGGATCGATCGTGACACTGATAGCACAAGGCATACGCCCGCGGGCTTTCGGTGACGTACTCATTCGTCGAATAGTTGGCTTTAAGCAGGGGGCGATAGATTGATCCGTGCGGACCATTCACTCCGATCGCCGAACCCTGTCCCGACGTGTCGGAATTGTGGCAATCGGTGCATCGCACCATCGAACCGACGCGCCACGGCGAAATCAGACTCACCACATCGTTGTTGCTGCGCGGGGCGATGACCGGATGATACGAGGGGTTGTTCGGTTGAAACTGCATCCGCGTGTTCACTTCGGTGACGTCGCGCGAGATTGCGGGCCGGGCGTTTCTCGAACCGTTGTCGGCGTGGCACTTGAAGCACACTTCATATTCGAAGCGGGAATTTTCGACGGGGCGGCCCGATCGATCGATACCCGACACGAAGCGCATCGTCGCGCTGATCTGACCCAGACCGGGACGATTGGACTGGCTGACGATCTGCGCCTGACTGGCGTGCGGATTGTGGCAGTCGGCGCATTCGACGTGCTGTTGAGCGAGTCGCGGATCTTCGTCCGGATCGTGCCGGCCATTAAACCGCTGAACCGGATGGGCGCTGGGTTTGCGAATTTCGGAATCGATGTTCTTCGCCGCGATGCTGCCGTTGTGACAGTTGAGGCAGTTGTCTTCTTCACGACGGAAACGCAGCAGACGTTCCGGTTCGGTCGCGGAGTGAATCTTGTGGCAATTCGTGCAGGCGTTGTCCGCGACGGTGTGGTAGGGGAGTTTCTCACGCGGATCGACGCTGCGGCCGCTCACCGTCTTGGGGCTCAGTGCGTGGCTGCTCGACTCCCAACCGTTCAAATCATGGCACGACAGGCAGATCGCCGAGCGCCGGTCGGGAATCCGCAAGAAGTCGCCGAGGCTGTTGTCATGCGGATCGTGGCAGGTTGTGCAATGAACTTCGTTGTGGACGCCCATCGGCAGTTCTTTGCTGATGAGGTCGGGGTTACGCAGTTGGCCATCCTTGTTGAACAGCGCCCGATCAAATCGAAATCCGATGGGGTGATCGTCGGAAAGATCCTGCGTGAGGTCGGCTGGTCCTGGTGGAATGGTGCGCCGACTCATCACGATCGGTTCGTTTGCAGGACGGCTGGCCACCAGACCGAGTGCGAGCGCGCCATCGTGGCAGCTTAGGCACATTTTCGACGGACCGCTGGGTTGATCGATGCGGGCGTCGGTGGTGCTGCTTCGGTAGATGCGATAGTGCGTGGGCGGCATCTCGCGGTTCCACAGCGGGGTTTGCCCGGTCGCGTTGTGCGGCGCGTGGCAGAAGATGCAGACCTGCTCTTCAAACAGGGCATGCGCATCGCCCGGACCGCTGACGCTGAGGTCGTGCGGCGAACCCACCACGCTTTGTTGCGCGAACGCCTGCGGAGCCCACGCGAGCAAACCTGCGACGATCAGAATGTGGCCGATACGTTTTTTCATCAGAGCAATTGAAACACCTGCACGCGTCGATTGTAACTGTCGGCTACCCATAGTCTCTGCATTTGATCGACGAACACGCCCGCGGGCAACCAAAACTCGCCGACACCGGTTCCTTCTTCGCCAAATGCCATCAACAACTCGCCCTGCGTGTTGAACGCTTGCACATTTTCAAAGTGCGCGTCCGCAACCCAGATGTTACCCGATGCGTCGAACGCGACGCCTTTGGGCAACGCCAAATCGCCAGCCGCATCGCCTTTGCGCCCGAACATGCCCTTGGGTGAACCATCCAGCGAAAACTGCTGTACGCGAAAGTTCAGCGAATCGGCGACGGCCAGCGTGTCGTTCGCACCCACCGCGATGTGCGATGGATAATTCAACTGTCCCGGTCCCGCACCCGGTGATCCGAATTCGCGGGCGACGTTACCGCTTCGATCGAACGCGACCACCTTGTGTGCGGCAGAGTCCACCACGTAACACAGTTGATTCGCGGCGCAATACGCGAGCGATGCCGGACGCTTTAATTTTCCTTCGCCGATGACGCGACCACCGCCTGCTTCCTTGGTCATCGCGCCTTTGATGATCGCGACGGCTCCGAGTTTGCTGTCGGCGATCCACATCTCATCACCAACCCAGGTCACAGCCACGGGTGATTCGAGTCGCCCGCTTTCCGACCAGCGATCGACGCGGCGATATTTCTTGGCGGCCAAGTCGAACACGTGGATGCTGTGGTCATTGACGTCAGCCACCGCGACCTTTGAACCATCACGGCTGACGCAGACGCCCATCGGCGTGACCATCTTAACCGGAGGCGTGGGCCCGTGAACCAGCTCGCTCCAAAACGCTTTCGATGCGTCGTGTCCGAAGTCGTCCTCACCGGTCAGTACGCCGAGATAACGCACGTGCGATTTCGCCGGATACTTCGGCCAAGCCGCTCCAGAAACCGCGCCCGCCAACGGATCTAGCGTCTGATGCGAACAGGCACCGAGCCATGGCATCGTCGCCAGCGCCGCACAACACATCGTAAGCTGCGATGTTTTCGTCGCACGAATCATCGAACCCCCCGACGATTCGAGAATAGATGGCCAAGGTCACGCCGCACTCGAACGAATACGCCCAATCCTTCGTCCATGTTGCGATCGATTTCGAGAAGATCGTACTCGACGACCAGTTCGAGCGACAAATAGTTGCGGGTATAAGCCAGCGCCATCTCAAGATCGACGCCATCGGTGATGCCGTCAATCGAATCATCTTCGCGGTGGTAGACAGCCGTCGTATTCAGCGACGTGTATGGATTCAACTGCCAACGATCGGTCACGCCCAGATCAAGCCACCACACCTGCCGCTTGTCGACGCCGCCTTCGAAGCGGTAGTACGAAAGCTCGCCGGTCAGGTCCAAGGTGTGTTCGGCGCTGCGGATGGCGTTCCATCTTCCAGTCAGGTGCATCGAATCGTAGGGCTCGATGGTGTCGTCGAAGATTTCCAACTCTGTGCCCATGCCCCAGCGATCTTTTTCGTAACGCACACCGATGCGATGGCGGTGCATGTTGTCGCGAAGCAGAGGAATGTCATCGTTGCCGTTGGCATCCTGCGTGCGACTTTCGAAGTAGTAGTAGGGGGTCCATCCGGAGTTGAACGGATGTTCGATGAGCAGGTCGGCGCGATACGTGTCGATCTTGGCGCTCGTCGAAATGCGATAGCTGTAATCGACGTAGACGATGTCGCCTTGGTTGATGCGCCCGTCCTGGATGCGGCGGATCAGCACGCGGCCGCCCAGCAGCACGAGGTTGTAGTCGCGACCCAGAATGAAGAGGCGCGTCCGCGTCAGGTCGTGGACGATCACGCTGCCGAGGTCGACCGGTCCCTGTCGAAGGACCACCGGGCGAACGTCGTCGAGGGCGTGGGCTTCGTCGCGCACGATGCGCCGACCCGAACCGCTGGAACTGCGCGATTGATCGTAACCAACGTTGAGGTTGACGGTCAGTTCGCCGTAGTCGTTGGGCTTGCGATAGGCCACGTCAAACGCCGCGCCGTATTGATCGGTTTCAACGTCGGCATCGACGGCTTCGTTGAGATAGAAACCATCGAGCGTGATCCGCAAGTCCTTGGTCGGCTGATACATCGCCTCAAAATCGAACTTGTTGAGATCGACGCGCAGGGCGTATTGATCGTAACGGTAGAAGCCGTATCGATACGTTGTGCGGAACTTGTCGTTGTGTCGCAAAGTCAGGCGGGTGAACGCTTCAAATTCATCGCGGGCGAGCGAACCGGATTCGGTGTTGAGACGCAGGAACGTATCCCACACGTGCTTTTTGTCAGGCCCAAAGGCGAGTTCGTGCTCCAAGCGAAACTCGTCGCGGATGACATCGAAGTCGAAATTGCTGCCTTGGTAGGTGTTTCGTTGATCTTCGTGTTCGTAGCGTAATCGCAGGCGATGGCCGTCGGCGATCTTCCAGGTGGTGTCCGTGAAGAACCGGCGGGTGGTGAGTTCTTCATCGTCTTCGAGGCGTTGGTTACCGGTGCGCTCCACGTCGCTGAACGCGAATCCGACTTCCGTTGTCACCGGACCGGTCAGCGCCAAGACCGACACGCCGGATTCGGTGCGCCGCTCGCGAAGGCTCGAAAGAAACCGCCTTGCGATGCGGTCATTGCTCCGCCTCAGGTACACATTCATCGAAACCGGTTTCGATTTGAGCACATCCATCGAAATGTCGAACTCGGTCAAAATGCCCGAATCGGTGTCGTCGTTTTCGAAACCGTAGAGTTCTTCGCGGAAACTGCCTTGTCGCAAACCGATCGAAAAGTCGGCGGACCAGTCGATCAGGTTCGGGTCGATGATATCGCCGCTCATGCTCAACCCGAATCGTTCGGTGAAGCGCAGGTCGCGGTTGCGTTGTTTGGTTTTGCTCAGGGCGCGT
>JAUIEW010000204.1 GCA_030429365.1 Phycisphaerae bacterium | reverse complement strand
ATTGGGCGCGAAAGCGTGGGCGGCTCGGTTGTCGCCCGGGTATCGCGCAGTCATCTCGGTGTTATAATTCGGTTTGGTCATCACTGGTTTGGGACTGCCCGTTCGCTGGTGAATGTTGTCGCGAGCTGCGGGCGGTCAACTGCTGGGAATCTCTCAAATGAAAACGATTGAGTCATTTGTCGCGGACCGCATCGCCGGGATTTCGACATCCGGCATCCGTCGGATCTTCGATTTGGCGGCGACGATGGAAAACCCGATTGATTTTTCGATGGGGCAGCCCGATTTTCCCGTGCCCGATGCGACCAAAGCCGCTGCCCATGCAGCGATCGATGCCGATCACAACGGATACACCGTCACCTATGGGTTGGTCGAACTGCGCGACAAGATCAAGGCGGCGCTGGTTAAGGAATTCGATTGGGATCCGACCGTCTTTGCAACGTGCGGTGTGTCGGGCGGTTTGAATCTTGTGATGATCGCCATCTGCAATCCCGGCGACGAAGTGCTGATTCCCGATCCGTATTTTGTGTCGTATCCGATGCATGTTGAACTCGCTGGCGGGCGTGCCGTTCCCGTCGATACGTCGCCCGGTTTTGAAATGACTGCCGACCTGGTGGAAGCCGCCCTGACGCCGAAGACGAAAGCGATCCTGCTCAACTCACCGAGCAATCCGACCGGGGTGATCTACTCCACGGAAAACGTCAAAGCGATCTGCGAACTCGCCCGCAAGAAAGATCTGCTCATCATCAGCGATGAGATATACAACCTGCTGAGTTTCGACGCGAAGCCGGCCAGCCCCGTCACGTTTGCGCCGGAGCGCACGATTTTGCTTCGCGGGTTTGGCAAGAGCTATGGCATGACCGGTTGGCGCATGGGGTTTGCAGCCGGTCCCGAAGCGATCATTTCGCAGATGGCCAAGGTGCAGCAGTACACGTTTGTCTGTGCGCCGCATCCATTTCAACGGGCGTGCATCGCGGCGCTGGACGAAGACATGTCGCAGGTGATTGCAAACTATCGCAATAAGCGCGACGTGAGTTTGAAGATCATGAGCGAACGCTTCGAGTGTGCTCGGCCCGGCGGCGGATTCTTCTTGTATTGCAAACCGCCGAGCAAGTTCACGTCGGGCATGGACTTCGTGGAAGCGGCTATCAAAAAGAACGTCCTAGTCGTGCCCGGCCAAGCGTTCAGTAAACACGACACGCACTTTCGAATCAGCTACGCCGTCCCCGATGCAAAGCTAATCGAAGGCTGCAAAATCCTGCACGAGTTAGCCGGCTAGCAGACGTCGCAACGCGACAACGCCGTCATTCCCGCGAAAGCGGGAATCCAGGGGAGAAACAAAGCCAATCCAGGTGAGTACTGACACGCGTGCTGCGAAGAGTGAACGAGCAAAGCGCAACGCTTGGGGTGAGATCGCAATAGGCCACTGACTCGCGATCTCAAGATTCAAAAAAGGAAAACGGACGGCGCAACCAATCGCGCCGTCCGTTATTGTTTATCTAATCACCACCGACTCACGCCAAACACGCAGCCGAACTAATCAAACCAATCTTCGAGGCGGTCAAAGAAATCGTCGTCATGATCGTGGCCGTCAAAATCGATTTCGATCTCATCGTCATCAAATTCAATCTCAAAATCGCGAAGACCGGGCCCCGTAAACACATAAAGCCCTGAAGGCGTATCTAGCGTGCAGGTCGTGAAAGAGAACAAAGGCAACGCCGCCACGGCCAAGATCGCAGCCACCTTCTGAAATCGTTGCTGATTCATAAGTCCCATCCCCCAGAAACTCGAAACCACGAAACTCTATCACAATCAATATAGTTCACATATCGAAAATGTCAAGATTCCTTTGTCCCAGGTGTGGTGTAACGTGTTATAAAGAAATAGGTTAGAGCGATGTTGCTGTGCGGCGTCCTGGCCAAGAGGGCGAATTGTGGACCCAAATCTGTCCAAGACATTCTGTCTGAATTGTGGTTACTGCTTGGACAATTTGGAGTCGAGTGTCTGTCCCGAATGCGGTGGGCAGTTTAACGCCAACGATTCAAATACGTTCGCGACATCGGCGGGCACAGCCCACTGGCTTCGTTGGCAACAACGCGTTCTGTTGCTTGCGGGCGTCCTTGTGCCACTCGAACTTCTTTGCGCACTTCTTAGTTACGAGACGATCGGCGAAGTCCAAATGTTTCTGCTTCTATTGGTTGCGGTAATCGGCAATCTGCTCGCTTGCGCGATTCTGATCACCCGGTCGCCGAGGATTTCCATGGCATGTGTGGTAGTCGTCTCACTCATGATCATCCCCCATCAGCTGGCGCTTGGCATTCAATACATGATGATCACGCATGAGGTGAAGCAAGTTATCGAGTATGCCGATCAGAGCATCTTGAATGATGGCAAGCCGCCGGCGGATTTGTCCGCGTATCGCTTTCGCTTTCCGAGTATTAGTCATCACATTAGGTACACGCTCAACAAGAAGAACGGTGGGTATGGGCTTAGTTGGTACATTGGAAATAGAAATGCTTCCCATTGGTATTCGCCGCACGAAGGCTGGCGTTATTATCCTGATTGAGACACCCGCCGCATTTGCCGGCTCGCGGGCCTGACGCACGAGGCCGTCCATGGCGGACGGCGAATCGGATTCCGATCAGTTACGTTGCAGAAACACAGGTTCCGTGCGTTTGCAAACATCTTTCGATACCGCACTTATGCGTTCGAAGCGGCATTCCAGATCGCTTGCGTTTTGCTTGAAGCGGGCGTTGCGTTTGGATAGTGTTTCGGTGCGTTATTGTTCACTTGATCACAAAATGGCACAGAGGGCTTGGCGATGAGCGTACGACTCCACACGGTTTTGATTCTTGGTTGTTTGCTTTCGCGATGCGCGTTTGGGGCGGAAGCCTCGTCGGCGAACGAATGGCGACAGTGGCGCGGACCCGAGTTCAACGGCGTTGCACGCCAAAGCAAACCACCGATCGAGTGGAGCGAATCCAAAAACGTTCGCTGGAAAGTCGCGATTCCCGGTGACGGCCTTTCCGTTCCGTTGGTCTGGAACAACCTTGTGATCGTCCAAACCGCTGTCCCCTCGGGCAAGCCAGCCGAAGACGAAGCCGACAAGCCTGATGACTCTGCCAACGAATCAAAGGCGCAAGAGGGGCGCCCCGATCGCGCGGACGGCGACGGTCGTCGGGGCCCGCGCGGTGACAGACCTCCCGGTGAGCGCCGCGGCGGTCGTGGACGCGGGCGCGGTCGTCGACCGGCTCCCACGCAAACGCACAAGTTCAACGTGATCGCGCTCGATCGGCAAACCGGCAGCACTGTTTGGCAACGCGAGATGGTTCCGCACGAAGGCAGTCATGGCGACGGCAGTCTGGCGCCGGCATCACCGGTCACCGATGGCAAGCATATCTTTGCGCAGTTTGGTTCGCGCGGATTGTATTGTCTCGATATGAATGGAAATGTGCTTTGGGAGAAGGATTTCGGTGACATGAGCACGCGCAACGGGTTCGGCGAAGGCAGTTCGCCGGCGCTGGCAGGTGACACGCTCGTCGTCAACTGGGATCACGAAGGTGATTCATTCATCGTCGCGCTCGACGCCAACACCGGCAAGGAGCGCTGGCGCAAGGATCGTAACGAGGCCACATCCTGGTCAACGCCGCTCATAGTCAAGGATGGCGACACATCCCTCGCAATCGTGCCCGGCTCAAATCGCATCCGTGCCTATGAACTCGATTCAGGTAAGGTCCGATGGGAGTGCGGCGGGCTGGGTTCAAACTGCGTGCCATGCCCTGTGGAGTATGAAGGCAAGCTCATCATGATGAGCGGACATCGCGAACCGGCATTGGTAGCCGTCGATTACGTCGGTGCGAAGGGCGATCTGACGGGCACCGATCGCGTCTTCTGGACGCTCGATGGCGGGACACCTTACGTGCCGTCACCACTGCTTTATGACGACACGATCTATTTTCTGCAGAAGAACACGGGCATTCTATCGTGCTACGATCCGGCGACGGGCCGTCCACATTACGAGAAGCAGCGACTCGAGAAGATCAAGGGCGTGTACGCTTCACCGGTCGGTGCGGATGGGCGGGTCTACATCGCCGGGCGCGGCGGGATCACCAATGTGCTCAAGCGAAGCCCGACGTTTGAAGTGCTCGCGACCAACGAGCTCGACGATCAGTTCGATACGTCACCGGCGATCGCGGGCAATGAGATTTACATGCGGGGACGCAAAAGCCTCTACTGCATCGCGGAAAAGTAATCGCGCAGAAGTATTGCAGTGTGTTCAGTCGACAGCTAGGGTGATTGTTGGGGATTTACTGAAACTGCGCGAGCCCGGAGTCGAACCGGGACGGGTTACCCCACAGGAACCTAAATCCTGCGCGTCTGCCAATTCCGCCACTCGCGCTTTGTGCAATACGCTACTTCGCTCTGGGTGATTCTTCTGTTCCCCACCCTGGAAGGGCGGGGCACCCTGCATTCAATCGCTTGCGCCTTATCGACTAGATTTCGTCGATTTCTTTGCCTTTGGCTCCGACCAGGTTGTCGATTTCCTGTTCGTTCTTTTTGATCAGCTTCTGCACGGCGTCCTTGGCGCTTTCGGCTTCGTCTTCCGTGATGGTGGACGCTTTCTTGTCGGTGTCGATTTTCTTGATGACGTCGCGACGGACGTTTCGCAGGGCGATCTTCTGTTCTTCGCCCATGCTCTTAACCTGGCCGGTTAGTTGCTTGCGACGTTCGCCCGAAAGCGGCGGAATCGGCAGGCGAATCATCTTGCCATCCGACGACGGGGTGATGCCCAGGTTCGACGTCTGAATACCCTTTTCGATGTCCTTGATGGTCGTCGGGTCGAACGGCTTGACCACCAGCGTCGCGGGCTCCGGAGCGGTGATGCTGGCCAACTCCCGCAATTCCATCGTGCTGCCGTATGACGCGACGTCGATACGCACGTGCTCAACCAAACCAGGCGTTGCCCGACCGGTCCGCACACCGCGAAGTTCGTCTTTGAGGTACTCGATGACTTTGCTCATCTGATCGTTGCAGGTTTTTTCGTATTGGCTCATGTCGAAAATCTCTCTATCGCAAAGCTGGCAGCAACTGATTTATGAATTTGATCGAATCTCCGAAAAATATCAGGCGTTCGAGTCGACCAGTGTACCAATCGGTTTCCCGCAAACAACATCGCACATGCCGTTGGGCGTGCGGAGGTTGAAGACGATAATCGGGATATTGTTACGCTGGCAAAGGTCGATCGCCGAAACGTCCATCACTTCCAGGCGCGAGTTGATCACTTCGTTGTATGACAGGTGCGTGTAGCGTTTGGCCTCCGGATTCTTGACCGGGTCGCTGTCGTAGACCCCGTCCACCTTGGTGGCTTTGAGGACGGCGTCGGCATTGATTTCCGAAGCCCGCAGCGCCGCACCGGTGTCGGTCGTGACAAACGGATTGCCCGTCCCGGCTGCGAAGATCACGACCCGACCTTTTTCGAGGTGGCGCATCGCCCGCCGGCGGATGAACTTTTCGCACACACGGTCGACGTTGACGGCGCTCTGGACCCGCGTGGGAACGCCGATCGATTCGAGCGTATCCTGGATGGCCAGCGCGTTGATGATGGTCGCGAGCATGCCCATGTAGTGGCCGGTGGCTTCTTCGATTTGAGCGTGCACGGCGATTTGCGAACCGCGAACGATGTTGCCGCCGCCAACCACGACCGCGACTTCACCGCCAAGATCGTGGACGGCTTTGATTTCAGAACCGACGCGCTTGAGTTCGTCGGCATCAATTCCAAAACCGCTATCCCGGCGTAAACCTTCGCCGCTGATTTTCAGCACAATGCGTTTGTATTTGAGTTCGGGCATCATTCATCCATCTTCAGGATCACGCTCGGCAAAACGATGACGCGTTGCGAAGGTGATCCGCGTTGAATTCGGTCTGGCCAAAAAAAAGGAGCCTTTCGGCTCCGGGTGGTTACTGCATAGGGATTAGGCTCCCACAACAACGAGGACCATGTCGGTCACGTCGGTGACGCCATGCTCCTTGAGGACGTCCTTGACTTTCTTCTTGCCATAGACGTCGCTGCGGGCGTGCTCCTGTTCGAGCATGACAATCTCGGAGCAGTACGCGTTGACCTTGCCGTCGGCGATCTTGTCGATCACACCATCGGGTTTTCCAGATTCCTTGGCTTCGGCGACGGCGGCTTCACGAATCTCATTGAGCTTCTCAGCCGGGACACCTTCACGATTGACGGCCACCGGCTTATGGAAGGTGGCGTGCATCGCGGTGTGCTTGCCGACTTCATCGTTGGTCGGTTTGCCGGCCATCGAAATCATCGCGGCGCTCTTGCCATCGTGGTGGACGTAAGCGGCGAGGGCGTCACCGGTGAGCTTGCGGCATACGCCGATGTTCATCGTCTCGCGCAGCTTGCCGTAGACTTCGGTCATCGCGGTTTCGTTGGCCGCGTGAACGGACTGGGCGTCGGGTGCGGTTTCAGAACCCTTGGCCACGTACTCAGCCAATGAATCGGCGAGCGACACGAACATTTCGTTCTTACCAACCGGCGCCGTCTCGCAGCGAAGTTCGACGATTCCGCCAGATGTTCCGTCATCGGAGATGTAAACGCCGATGCGTCCTTCACCGGTCTCGCGGTCCGAACGGGTTTCCATCTTGCCCTTGTGCTTTTCTTTCAACCACTCAATTGCAGCCGCTTCGTCGCCTGAACTAGCGGTGAGGGCTTGCTTGCACTCCATCATGGGGAGGCCTGTTTTCTTGCGAAGGGCCATCACCTGGGAGGCGCTTAGTTCTGCCATGACAACAAATCTCCTTACATCCTGCGGCAGTGAATCCGTTGGCGGTTCACCGCATATGTGCCAGACCGTTGGGCGGAGAAGATTTCGCCTTCGTGGTCAGGGAGTCGATAGACCAGCCGCCTTGGGCGATTGATCTCTTTCTACAATTCGATTGTTGAGCGACCTGACGGTGCAACCATTGACTAGCTGGTTGCTTCCGGTGCCGGCGCTCCATCTGATTCCGAAAGGCCTGCCGCGCCAGCCGCCTTATCGGCTTCGGCGTCATCACCAGTCGCCCGGGCCATCACGCGCTTCGAACGGCGACGCGGACCACTGGATTCATCCTTCGATTCCGACTTTGCCGGGCGCGACTTCTTACCGAGGTCGACGGCGCTGGCCAAGTGCTTCAACACGGCGTCGATCGAACGGATCGCGTCGTCGTTTCCGGGAATCGGAATGTCGGCAAAGTCCGGATCGGAATCGGTATCGATCAAACAGACCGTGGGGATGCCGAGCTTACGGGCTTCTCGCACCGCGATGTGTTCACGACTCACGTCGATGATCACAAGCGCCTTGGGAAGCCGATTCATTTCGCGAATACCGCACAGGTTGCGGAAGATTTTCTTCCGTTCACGCGTGCGCGTCGCGATCGCCTTTTTGCTGTACTCCTGAAGTGCTCCGCTTTCTTCTTCGGCTTCGAGTTCTTCAAGCCGACCCAAACGGGACCTCACCGTGCCGAAGTTGGTCAACGTACCACCGAGCCAACGCTCGGTGACGTAGGGCATGCCGCAACTCTTGGCGTGATCTTCGATCGCACCACGGGCCTGCCGCTTCGTTCCAACAAACAACACATCACCACCATCGGACACCACTTGTGCGATGAACTTCTTCGCCCGCAACAACCCTTTGACAGTTTCACGTAAGTCAATAATGTGAATAAGGTTGCGCTTACCAAAGATGTAAGGACTCATCTTTGGATTCCAGCGGCTCGCACGGTGGCCGAAGTGTATTCCACTTTCAACCAGTTCGTTTACCAATGCCGACGCCAAGGAACATCCTCCGCAAGAAATAGATCGGTTCTACCATTTTGCCCATATGGGCACAGAACCGCGGAGACTATCAGGTTTCACAGTTGAATCAAGGGCGGTGACCGCTTCGGGGAGCCTCCAGCCCAGCCGGTTTCGATGGCCTCCGTAGCCTCAAAATCGGCGATTTTTGCCCCGTAGGCGTCGCCTCTGCCGGTTGCCTGCCGCCCGCGTTGGCTCCTTGCCGCGACATGTCCAATTTGGGGCAATTGCGAGAACCCCGCGCGATGGCTAGATTGCAGAGCTAAGCCACGTCTGGGGGCTGATCCTTACGCAGATTTTGGAAAACAGGCATCGGGTTTCATGGGTGATGATCCGGCTTCATCGAACGGCGAGCGGCTGATTTTTGTCAGTGCGGCTGAGCAGAGCGCCGATCTTCACGGAGCCAACTTAATCCGAGCCGCCCAAGCCGCCGATCCCGGTGTTCGATTCATCGGCGTCGCAGGACCGATGATGCGGGAGGCGGGGTGCGAAGCGATCGACGACATGACTGCCCACGCGGCGATGGCCGGCGGGATCATCAAAGTCGTCCCGAAAGCCCTTTCGGTCCTTCGCAACTGCAAACGATGCCTCCATCAGAAACCCATCGACCTTTGTCTGGTGATCGACTCGCCGACGCTGAACCTTCCGGTCGCGAAGCATGCGAAGGCCGCCGGCGTTCCGGTGTTCTACTTCATCGCGCCGCAGGTGTGGGCGTGGGCGGAGCGTCGGGTGAAGCGCGTTCGCGCCCGCGTGGATAAGATGGCCGTCATTCTCCCGTTTGAAGAGAAGTTTTTTCGCGACTACGGACTGGACGCCGATTACGTCGGGCATCCGTTGTTCGACGTTCTTGAGAATCGGACGATCGACCAGGCGAAGTTGGACGCGATTAAAGACAAAGGCCAGCCGATCGTCACCATTCTGCCCGGTTCGCGCACGCACGTGACGCAGGAGGTTTTCCCGGGTCAGGTCGAAGTGGCGAAGGCGATCGCCGAACGATTTCCGCGTGCGCATTTCTGCGTGTCGGTGGCCAACGATCGCACCCGCCCGATCATCGAAGGGCTGCTCGCGGGAAGCGGACTGTCGCATTCGCTTCATCAAAACGAAAATGGCGAGATTCTGACTGCCGCCGACCTTGCACTGGTCGCGAGCGGGACGTCAACGCTCGAAACCGCGTATTATCACACGCCGATGATCGTGATGTACAACGGCAGCCGCCTGGGCTACCACCTCGTCGCCCGCTGGCTGATCAGCACGAAGCAACTGGCACTCATCAACATCATCGCCGGCAGAGAAATGGTGCCCGAGTTCATGCCATACTACCGGTCCACCAAACCCATCGCCGAAACCGCGATCAAGCTGCTGTCAGACGACAAGCTCCGCGCCGACATGCGCGAGGACATCGCCCAAACCATTTCACCACTGATCAAAACCGGCGCAGTAAAGAATGCCGCGAATGTGCTGCTCAATACGCTGAATTCGAATTCCGTGGCGCGGTAAGTTGTAGCCTTGTCCTCCTTTATTCGTGCAAAATCTCGCCGGCTCGCCTTCGATCTATCTCGTTTATTTGAGAATCATCAATTGTCGCCAACGAACCGGCCTGATGTGCTTGGGCCTATGCAATCAAGTCGTGCCTGTACTGCGCTGCGGCACAGACGAATAGGA
>JAUIEW010000203.1 GCA_030429365.1 Phycisphaerae bacterium | reverse complement strand
TCGCGGAGCAAGGACTTTGGAAGACGATCTCGAAATCCTTGAGCAACCTGGTCGAAACCGATCCGGCTGAGACGGCTTCGTTCCAGTCGATCAACGCTGCGGCGATTGTCGCATTCGCACCAATCTTTGCGTGGTTGTGGGTCTTCCTTGCCAAGCGTCGGATCAACTTATCGATCGCGACGAAGATGGCGATTGGTGTGTTCTTCCAAGGGATTGCGTTCGCCTTGATGATCTGGGCTGCGACCTATGAAAACAAACCGTCGAATATTGGCCTTGATGCGCTGCCGCCCGGATTCGTCACGGAGGCGAATCTGCCGTCAATGGCTGGCGTGAGCAACCTCAAGAATCCGAACGTCCTACATTTCTACGATGCGCCCGACTTCAGTGAGGAAAGCGATGAAGGCGTCGCGAAGCATCATTCCGGTGAAGTTGAAGAAGCCATGATCGCGCACGGCGGACGACTGCGATGGAATGAATCATCCGGCAGACTTGAGATGACCGGCGTGCTCAACGCCAATCACCGCGACCGCCTCCTTCGCGCAACAGTCCCCCAAGAATACGTCAAAGAAATCTGGGAACTGACGAAGCGCACGCACGAAGCCAAGAAAGAAGCCGACGTAGCCGCCAAGGAAGATTTCACCGTCGAGTACAAACTCGAACAATTGCCTGACGGGTTCGACGTTCGATATTTTGTCGGATTTGATCCCGACAAGTTCAACTTTGACGAGAGCACCAACACCTTCAAAGTCAGCATGAAACTCGACGACAAGGAGTACAAGCAGATACTCGTCGCCGGCGCAGATCCAGTATTCCGAAAAGCCATCAATGATCTGTTCGTCGACTCGTCGGCGTTCAAAGTGAGCAGTTGGTGGTTGCTGTGGTTCTACGTCCTCTGCACCCTGGGTGAACTCTGCCTGTCGCCTGTTGGACTCTCCATGGTCAGCAAGTTGGCGCCCAAGAGCTTCGCGACGATGTTGATGGGCATGTGGTTGCTCACCAGCTTCTTTGGCAACTTTACGGCTGGCTTGGCCGGCGAACACTGGGAAGAACTCGAGCCCACCAATTACTTCTTCTATGTGACGATCGCGATGACCGGTGCAGCCCTCGTCTGCTTCCTGATTGCCAAGCGGGTGACAAAGATGATGCACGGGGTCAAATAACCCGTCTGCCGGGTCTGAGGCGGGATTTTGGAGAAAATAGACGGCAAAACGGTGGCCAATCGCCTTATTTAAGGTGGTTGGCCGCCCGCCGTTCTGTTACCCTGCCACGTCAACTGGCAGTGTCGGCGTGGTCGCTCTCTGCCCGAAGAATAAGATAATACCCGACCCGGGCCGTTGGCTGCGGGATCACGAATTTGCGGCGCCTGCTCTGCAGGCACAATCGACTCGGATGTCGATTATTTCACACCGCTCCAGGAGATATTCAGTGGATCTTCCTCGCCGCCATGCGGATGATGTATTCCTTCCCGATGGTTCCCTGCGAACCGTGATCGACGACCTCCGCCAGATGACCGATGCCCACGACCTGGCCATCGGTATCGTCTATGCGTTCGACCCGCGCACACACATGCTGCCCTATTGGTACGCCGACCGGCGGATGGCCCCCTGCTCCGTGCGTCTCTTGGGCGACCTTCTGCACGATGCCGGTTTCCGCAACGTTCGCATCATCATCCAGCAGTGGACGCCGAACTTCAAACCATCACAGGCGCGGCTCAAAGACCGCTCGCTCGACATGCTGCTCGTCTCGGCGATGCAAGTTCACGCCGAACCGTCATACGATCTCATCCGCGAGGCCCACACGATGGGCGACCGTCGGCCCTGGATTCTCGCTGGTGGACCGAAGGCCATTTACGAACCGGCCGACTATTTTGAACTCGGTCCCAAGCCAGGCGTTGGCGCCGACTGCGTCTCCGTCGGTGAGGGTTATGTCTTCCTCGATCTTTTGCGCAGCGTCCTTCGCGAACGCAAAAAAGGCGAAGCTCCGCGTATCGCGTTCGATCGCCTCAAAGCGTCACGTAAGCTCGACGACGTTCCCGGCCTCGTCTATCAGCCGACCGATTACGATCCGAACGAACCGCGCGCGGTCCACACTGGCGTGCAGCGTTTGCTGCGCGATCTTGACGAATTCCCGATGCCCGATGCCGGTTATCGCATGATCGAACCGCCCCACCGCCGCACGACGCTTTCCGCGAATCCGTGCCCGGCAAAAAAAGTCGGCAAGATTTCGATGATCAGCTCGGTGATCTCAACGCACGGTTGCAAGTTCAGTTGTTCATACTGCCCGATTCCCGCGGTCAATCAGCGCACCTGGCGACACAAGAGCCCGAAGCGTCTGGCGGCTGAGATCAAACACATTTACGAAAACTTCGGCATCCGCGAATACTTCAGCACCGATGACAACTTCTTCAACAATCGCGAAACCGTCATCGCGTTGATGACCGAGATGGCCAACACCACGTCGGGCGGCAAACCGCTCAAAAACTGCATTCGCTTCTATACCGAAGCCACGCAGTTCGACGTCTTCAAGAACAAAGACATCCTCCCGCTCTGCCGCAAGGGCGGCATGCGGGCGATCTGGTTCGGCATCGAAGACATCACCGCCGACCTGATCAACAAGGGGCAGGATTCGGGCAACGCAGCCGAACTGTTCAAGTATCTCGTGTCGATCGGTATCGAACCGATGGCAATGATGATGCACAACGACAATCAACCGCTCCGTTCGCCAAAGAACGATCTTTCCGGCGTGCTTAATCAGGCGAAGTACCTGTTCAACATCGGGGCGGTCTCGTACCAGTGCACGTACCTCGGACCAGCCATCGGCACCCGCGAGATTGAAACCGCAGCCGAAAGCGAAACGCTCTACAAATCCGTCGGCGGCGAACCGGTGGCCCAGGCGTATTGCGATGGCAACCACGTCGTCGCGTCGAGGCACAAAGAGCCATGGAAACGGCAGATGAACGTCGTTCGGGCGTACTCGTGTTTCTACAACCCGATCAACTTCATCCGCGTGTTGCTGCGATCCAAGGGCGATCGCGTACTGGGCAAGCGCGTCCTGTTTCAGATCGTCGGTATGATCGGCGTGTGCCTCACCGCGCCGAAGCTCTGGTCGTGGGCCCGCAAGATCAAGAAGGGACCGATCGAAGTCTTCCGCGGCTTGCAGCAGGCGAGGATTCCGCTCGTTGACGCCAAAGAGGGTCACGAAATCTTCTGGTCGATCAAGCAGATACCAGCCCCCTACCTGCCGCAGAAAGAGGGCCAGCAACCGTCAAGCTCGCAGGCGTCCAACAGCAAGGTGACGCAAACGGTCAAGACCACGCAGATTTCAAAGATCCAAATCGCCGGCCGCCCCATGCCAGTAAGCATGACCGGCAAACAAGCGACCACCAGCTAGGCATCGCTGCTCGAGTTCGCAAGGAAACGCTGTCATTCCCGCGCAGGCGGGAATCCAGGAGCAGGCGAAGTCCATCTTGGTAGGTACCATCCCCCGTACTGCAATGACAGACGAGCAAGGCGTTTGCGCATGTGCACGAGGATCGCATAGCCACCAAACCCGCACGGGCGCCGGCTCAACAGAAAGCGTCAAGCAATGAGCTACATCATGGTCGACATCGAGGCGGATGGCCCTATTCCCGGCGACTATTCAATGGTCTGCTTCGGGGCGGTTCTGGCCGAGCCGTCGCTTTCCAAGACGTTCTATGGCCAACTAG
Source organism: Phycisphaerae bacterium (assembly GCA_030429365.1). Classification (GTDB taxonomy): domain Bacteria; phylum Planctomycetota; class Phycisphaerae; order UBA1845; family UBA1845; genus UBA1845. Next base: position 5,874 of record JAUIEW010000203.1, on the reverse strand, counting down.
CCCCGGTCTCCGATAAGTGGATTCCCGACGCGCTGCGTGTCAGCGGATTCAGCCGCGAAGAGACGCTGGCGTTTAACGACCCCGAGAAGGTCATGCGCGAATTTGGCGACTGGCTCAAGGAAGTCAGCACCAACCGCCCAGTGTTCATCGCAGACAACAACGGCTTCGACTGGCAGTTCATCAACTGGTACTTCCACCACTTCACCGGAAGCAACCCGTTCGGCCACAGCTCAACCAACCTGGGCTCGCTCTACAAGGGCATCGTCAAGAACATGTCCAAGAACTTCAAACACCTCCGCAAAACAAAACACACCCACCACCCCGTCGACGACGCCAAGGGAAACGCGGAAGCCCTGCTGGCAATCAAAGAAGAATTCGAACTGAAAATCGGGTTGTGATAAAGCAATGGTATGTTGAAAGAGTCGAGTCGGGCCCGCTTCTGGGCTGTCATTCCTCAACCGTGAACCGGATTTCCGCGCCGTCCGGCAGATCCTTGATCTGTCCTGCCAAATCGGCCATGAAGTGAAGAGCTTTGACGATGTCGCCCGCGTACAGGTTTTGGATTGAATACTCGCCGCCGCACACGAACGGAATCTTCGGGATGAGTCGATGCCCATTTGGTATCGGCCCGTGTTGCGATTGCCATTCGTGCATGAGTGGATAGCCCGTGTGGACCTCGTAATCAGCAAGTATTTCTTGGGCCCATCCGTCGATGCTGCTCGCAAAGTGTTCGGCCTCTCCCGTTTCGGTGTCAACAAAGTAAACTTCGCCGCCGCGAATCCCAAACTGCTGACCGAATGCATCTTGCGCAAAAAACAGATACCCATCCAGGTCTGAGCCATACGCCTCTCTCCAAAGGGTTGGCGAATTCCACCGCGCCAGATCAAGCACGCCTCCCTGATCGCAATCCGGATAAACATGAAGGGCCGACTCGAAAGCATAGAAGCCGTTCTTCAGTTCCAACATCGCCTGCAACTGAAGTCCTGATTCGCGGTGCTGACCGAAAACGTGGTTCGAGATCGGGGCGCAATTCGAGATCCCGTCGCTCGCAATATCCAAAAGCCGCTTGATGTGATCGCTGATCTCGTTCATTGAACTCATTAACGTAGACAATCAAGAATGTCTATCGATTGAACTCTTGTTTGCGTTCACGCCCCACTCTTTGATCACGCGGCCGTGGCGCAGGACTTTGACTACGCCTGTTTCTGCGTCGAGGTCGTAGCCCAACATCGCAAGTCCGCCCATAAATCCGAATAACAGGATTCCAAATCCCGACAAGAATAGTGATTTTCCGCCGAACACCGTACCCGGGTTCTCACCGTGGACGATGCGATTCCATTGCGGTGACGATGGCAGATACTCGACGGTGATGGTCTTGCTTTCCTGGGCGCGGTCCCAGTCTTTGCCCTGATACATCATCGCCTCGCGCGAGATGCTATTGCCATTAGCGTCTTTGAACTCATATTCGACATACGGCGTCACCCGGAGCATCCACGTCCGCAGGATGTCGGCTTCAACCTTGACGCCCTCCGTCGCGTATCGCCGCGTGTGCAATTCTTCATTGACTCCCATGGCGAAGATCGTCGCCGTCAACAGAAAGAAGACGATAAATGCCCATGCCGCACCGCAAGGCGGATCGACTTCGCCCCTTTCTCAACGCGCCGTTCCTCAGCCGCCTCGGGAATGAACGTCGCCCGCCCGGTCGTCGCGCTGGAGCCCGCGATCAGTGCATCAGCCAACTCGTCAAATCCAAGTACGGAGTCCGTCACGACGGCCAGCCGCTTACCGGCGGCATTCAACAATTCGATAGACGGTACAGAAGCCGGCACACCAACCGCATTGGCCTTGCTCCTGTCCACCGCATCGATGTCACACCATGGCACAAACTTGCGCGACCGAAGTCCATGGACATGCACGCCATCGCGATTGAGCACGACACAACGCGTCTGCCGCAGCAGAAACAGCCCATACAGCACAATGAACATTCCAAATATTGGCGGCCCAATCAGTGCGTAGAAACCGGAATTGAGTCCCGGCTCAATCGTGCGCTCGGGCGTTGAAGGAACACGCAACGCAACGATGAACGCCATCGCAAACGAGCCAACCACCAGGATCAAACCAGGAACGAGGATCAAGACCCCCTTCCGAACAATCCCCGGCTTATCAGGAAACACCTGCTCTGCCGGCATCGCCCGAGGAACGGAAGGATCGGTATCAGAGCAATCTGAATGGGCCACGGAATTCATTCCTCAAGACATGACAAACGTCGCGAGTCGATTCAACCAACCACCCCATAAAGTCCTTATACGAAAATGCCTCCCCATTGTGCGCACAAAAAAGGGGGCGTCGATTGGTATCGACGCCCCCCGGGGTTACTACTTTGTTGTGGCGAACGGATTAGTAGATGTTCGTACTTTCCGTTTCGTCCACGGTCGAGTCCATCTGGTCACTGATCATCGAGACCTTGAAGCGGACGTCGCCAGCCGTGTTACCCTTCGCGATCACGCGGTAGGTGGCCTTCGCACGCGGTGCCAACGAGGGCAGCGGAGCAAAGGTGATTGAGCGGCCATCAGCAACACCAGCCGTCGGTCCGTCAGCCGAGACAAAGTCTTGCTGCGACGGAACTTCAGCTGAGATCTTGATGTTCGTACCAACGGCTGAACCCTGGTTGGTAACGGTGATCACGTAAGTGATGGTTCCGCCAACCTCGATCGGGTCTTCGACGTCGATGACCTCGAGGAGGATCGCCGGGATACCCTTGACTTCCATGACGGCTTCGTCTGAAGCGTCGGCACAGACCGCACGGGCGGTGGCCACGTTGCGGATGGTACCGGGCTGGGTCGCCTTGACGGTCACATTAACGGTACGGCTTTCGCCGGCGTTGAGCGTACCCATGTTCCAGGTGATCGTTCCACCGCTGGCCGATCCGCCGTCGCTCGCATTGACGAAGGTCGTCGAGCTCGGAAGCGTGTCGGTCAGGACGGTGTTCTGGGCCGGGGCATCACCGGTGTTGGTGACGGTGATCTGGTACTCGGCCGGACGACCGATGAACCGCATGCCCGGTCCGGTCTTGCTGACAGTGAGGACCGGCTGACGCACGACGGTGGTGCAGTCGGCTGACGCGGTCAAGCCATCGTCGGCGGTGGCTGATGCACGGTTGGTGAAGCTACCGGTGCGCTCAGCCTTGGCGACGAATTCACCCTTACGGGCTTCACCGGCGTTGAGCGTGCCAACGTTGAACTGGACGGTGCGGCGACCATTGTCGGTGACCAGGCCATCGGGTAGGTCATCGGTAATCGTGACGTTGGTGGCAGGACCATCGCCGGTGTTGCGGACGACGATCGTGCACGGAATCGGATCACACGTGGTGACCTCTGCCGGACAGGTCTTCTCGAGCACCAGTTGCGGAGCAGTGATACGCGTGTCGGCACAATCCTGATCGCTAAGACCCTGATCGGCACGGACGTCTGCACAGTTGTGGAACGTTCCGGTGCGGGTACCGCTAACCGTGACGGTCAGCGCCTGCTGTCCACCACCGGCAACCGTACCAAGCGACCATGAAAGCGACTGACCCGAAACGTTGGCAGCCGGCTGACTTGAGACGTAGGAGATACCGTCAGGCAGCACGTCGGTGACCATCACGTTCTGGGCATCAACCGATGACGGGTTGGTCACGACAATGTCATAGTTGAAGTTGTTGTTGACGCGCTCTTCAGCAGGTGCGGTCTTGGTGATGTTGATCTCGGGCGGAATCCAGGTCTTGCTGGTGTGGCCCGTGGCGATGTGAACGCCAGGCTTGCAGCATGCTTCGTTCGGCGGACGAATGATGTCGATCTTGATGTTGTTCGTACCGGCAGCCGGGGTGCTCTGTGCGAGCGTGACCGACGCAGCACCGGTCGAATCGGTGCGGACCGAAGCCTTGGTTGATCCGCTGTTGGTGAAGACGCCAGCCGGACCGTCGAGAATTTCGTAGTTGACGATGTAGTTCTCAAGCGGTGAACCGTCTGAGTGCTTGGCAACCATGGTGACGAATTCGTGCGTGGTACCGGTCGGGTTTGTCGCGGGCATTGGGAAGTCCCACTTGACGTCGAACCAGTGCTTGGTCACGAATACTTTGTGCTTGGCCCAATCGTAGATGCCCGGAGCGTAAACGGTGACGTTCGAGGTACCTTCGATCGGTGAGGTGATCACACACCAGGTCTGACCCTTCGTCAACTGAATGTCGTCTGAAGGATCGTCGTTACCCATGTCGAGGACGTGGGCGAAGTTGTTCGTGTGCGACACGGCAAAGTGGTTGTCCACTTTGTAGCCGCGGCTTGCACGCCAGCCACTTTCGTCGACTTCGACGATGTCGCCAACGCTGCCTTCGGCGATCATCCACTCAACCCGACGGTTGACGAGCGGCTTGCCGTCTTTGTCCTTGACGGTGGCCACAATCACGTGCTGCGTACGAACGGCGTTAACATCGTTTTCGGGATAAACTTCAAGCGAGACCGCGTATGGATCCCAGTTGGAGTAGTATCCACCCTCTGGCGGCTTCGGATGCGTCTGAATCGTGTCGCCACCCGCCGGCCACGTGAAGGCATGCGGCATATGCGTACGACAGCCGGCCATGCCAACGATCGCAACCGCAACCATCGACTTCATAAAAGTTTTGTATTTCACCGTGTTCATAATCCTTTTTCCCTCTTAACCAATGGGACAATCTTCGTGGCGTTAGACGGAGCGAAGCCCCTTGCCAATTATTTCAACAAAACTGTATTCCAGTGACACAAACGAAAGATACAAACCTGCGTCAATCGGACGCGACAAAACAATTCTCCAGAACAATCGAAAACCACGGCTAGTACGGCAGGTGAATTTGTCGGGTCGCCGATCCTTCTGCCTCCCGGCATCTATTGAAGCGATCAAGGCGCAAGCGCCCTTGGCAATTCCCCACACCGCCGAGAGCAATCATTTCTGACCTGAAATTCGCAAGAGAACCGAGGACCGCGCCTGCGTGTGATCAGTCCAAGTGCAAACTTTCAAGATCGTAACCAAACCCCGCCTCATTGCCATGCATATCTGCAAAAATTCAGGCGAGGCACTCACGAGGGGCAAGATCCCTAAACCCGACCGCAAAACGCTTTGCGCCGGATTGGCTCACCCGAGCGAAGTCCAAGACCCCCATCTGTCGACTTCGTCTTCAGAATCGCATGAACCGACTCGTCTCTGCGCCCACGGCTAAAACCGCCGATTCTGCTCACGAGGGGCGTAAACATACCGAGTTATCGGCGATCACACAACAACCATCCTAGGTCTTTTTTGATCGGCAATTTACTCACAGGCCGCCAAAAACCAGCCTGAAATCCGCTTTTTCTCCAATCTATCAGCAACTGTTTCAACACCCACCCCGCTGATCCGGAAACATCATCGGCTGTCACCGAACTGATAAGCCGGAGATGATAAGATGGGTAATATGCCCCGCGGCACTGGGCGCCCGCACGGTGAAAATTTCTGATCGCGGTGACAAGAATGACCAGCGCGTTGTCAATGCGGATTGAACGAGTGCCAGGAACCGCCGCCTGTCGACGGAGCTGGTTATCGTTGATCGCGGTTGTATCGCCGGTCTCGCGTCGGTTGGGTTGTGGGTCGCGGCCGTGTTTGCCGGGCTGAGGGACGCGGACGCGCTGTGGTCCGACGCGGACGACTCTGCACATATTCGGCCGGTACGTCCTGCCGAAGTGGGCAATCGCACGTCACACCGTGCTGCGGACAGAAACCCGGGCCTCGCTCCCTTGCACTGGGACGCCACAATGTGGATTGACGGCTGGTGGTACGCCGCCGGACTGTCCGGCGACGAATGCTTTCTCTTGGCGCGGGTTCGCGTGGCTG
>JAUIEW010000202.1 GCA_030429365.1 Phycisphaerae bacterium | reverse complement strand
GGATGCGATGCGTTGATTCCATCGAACCCGCCCAAAGCCGCGATCGACGCCCGTCGCCAGCAAGCCAACCGAAGCTTCCGCGACGACGACCACTACCACTCTGCCGACCGCGAAAAGAAACTCAATGCCGGTTACCGCCCGGGCCGCTCAACCGCGCGGCGGCGCACGCGCAAACGGCGCACCAAGTGACCGGATCACCGTTTCGTGTGCGTGATGTTGCGTGATTCGAACAGGTCGCTGAGGGCGTCGGCATGGGCCCGTCGAACCGAGACATACGACTCAGGACCGAAATTCAAATGATACTTCTGCGGAAACTCGGTGGATAGGAACTGGTTGAATTCTTCAAAGTCCATCTTCGTTTCGAACGAGTACCGCACGATATCCGAGTTGAGCCAGATGGGACCGACCGATCCACCGCTCGTGTACGCAATGAACCAAAGTAAGACATGCGAAAAACCAGTTGACCCGATCGGGCGACGTCGAAGGAATGCGCAGCCCTTTAGGAATATGGCTACCGAAATAATGGCCCCTAATGACAACGTTGCGAACACCCAGTACTTGCTGTAAAGGCGTGACGGTCCTCCGACGACGAACTCTCCCCCCATGAAGAATGCGGCAAGCCCACAGACGACAGCCGCAATGATTCTCAACGATCGGCTCCCCTCTGATTCAATTGCTTCGGTGCTGGCTCGTGGGTTGTTCACGGCTGATATCTCCGCAACTTCCGGTCGACGTCTACGCGCCCCGATGAATCGAACGCTTGCAAAATCGGGTGGTCTCGCAGACTGGACATGCTAACGTTCCCGCGTGCGTTTGGGGACGCCAATTCACACGTGGCGGACTTAACACGCCCTGATTGATTGTAGGCAGGCAAAGATGGTCCGTGGCCTTGAATCGACCGGAGCGATGCCATACAGTCCCGGACTATCTTCGAGACCTTTCTATGGGAAACCGATGCCGATGAGTAAAAGATACATTGCCGACCTGAAAGCTGGTGACAACGTTGATTCGCAGGTGTTTCTCATCTCGTCGAAAGACCTGCGGACCACGACGAATGGCGGCTTGTATATCCACGCCGTATTGAAGGATCGCACCGGTCAGATTCCCGCCCGCATGTGGCAGGCGTCGGAGATTCTCTACAACAACATGCCCGAGGGCGGATTCATCGAACTCAAGGGTCGTGCGGAGAACTACAAAGGCAACATGCAGTTCATCATCGATGCGATTCGTCCGGTCGATGAAGACAAGATCGACTTCGCCGACTTCCTGCCCGCGACGACGCACAACGTCGACAAGCTTTGGGATCGCACGCTGGAAATTCTCCGGTCGATTAAGAACAAAGACGTGCAACTGTTGATCAAGCAGTTCGTCACCGACGAAGCGCTGGTGGCGCAGTTCAAGCGATCGCCTGCCGCTGCGAACATGCACCATGCCTACATCGGCGGGCTTTGCGAACACACGTTGAACCTACTCGAGATCGCCCTTCTGGTGATTCCGCGTTACCCGCAGGTCAGTCTCGATCTGGTGTTGGCCGGCTTGTTCCTTCACGACATCGGCAAGACCGAAGAGCTGCGTTGCGAGACGGCGTTCACCTATTCAGACAACGGGCAGTTGCTCGGGCACTTGTTCATCGCGGCAAATTGGATCGAGCAGAAGTGTGCGGCGATCGAAAAGGAAACGGGCAAACCGTTCCCCGAGCAAATCAAAACCACGCTGCAGCACATCGTCCTGTCGCACCATGGAACGTACGAGTTCGGCAGCCCCAAAATCCCCGCCACTCCGGAAGCGGTGGCGATTCATCACATCGACAACCTCGACGCCAAGCTCAACACCTACGTCGGGTTGATCGAATCCGATCGCGACAAGAACGCGAGTTGGACGAATTACAATCACCTGCTGGGTACAAAGGTGTTCAAGACAGACGTGCTGGGCGATCGCCCTGAAGCATAAACGGTGGTTTCAACAACAGTTCGATTGCAACAATCGACGAAGGTGACAGGATCATCGATGGACTACACACAAATCAGCGACCGGGATGAAAAGCACATGCTCGAAGCCATCGGTGCAGACAGCATCGAGGCGCTCTTCGCCCCCATTCCCAAGGATCAACGCTTTAGCGGCGACCTTGATATCCCTGCCGGCTGCAGCGAGATGGAGCTGCTCGCGGAAATCGGGCAACTCGCCGGAAAGAATCGCGACGCAACGCAGATGACCTGTTTTCTCGGATGCGGCGCGTACGACCATTTCGTTCCGACGGTGGTGGACAGCCTCGCGATGCGCGGCGAATTCCTCACCGCGTACACGCCGTATCAAGCCGAAGCGTCGCAGGGTGTGCTTCAGGCATTTTATGAATTCCAGACGATGATCTGCGAATTGACCGGGATGGACATCGCCAATGCGTCGCTTTATGACGGTGCGTCTGCCGCCGCAGAAGCTGCGATGTTGGCCAAGAGCGCGACCGGTCGAACCAAAATCGTACTCGCCACCCGCTGCCATCCCGACACGGTTGAAACGCTTCAAACGTATGGCCAGCAGCAGGAACTGACGATCGAATCGGCGTTATCGGGTGATGGCGTTCCCGATTCCGCCGCCCTCACCAAAGCCCTCGATGACAAGACTGCCGCGGTGCTCATTCAATATCCCGACTTCTTCGGTCAGTTGAACGATATCGAACCCTTGATCGAAGCCGCCCATGCAGTCGGTGCGCTGGCGATCGTTTCGTTTGATCCGTTGGCGGCTGGCATCATCAAGCGGCCCGGTGATTTCGGCGCGGACATCGTCATTGGTGAAGGTCAGCCGCTGGGTCTGCCGCTGCAATATGGTGCCCCTTATCTCGGCTTCTTCGCCGCTCGCGAAACGTACCTTCGCAAGATGCCCGGCCGCGTGGTTGGCGTCGCCCACGATGAGCATGGCAACCGCGGATACTGCCTCGTTTTGCAGACCCGCGAACAGCACATCAAACGCGAACGAGCGACCAGCAACGTCTGCACCAATCAGGGGTTGATGGCGATGCGGGCGACGGTCTACATGACGGCTGTCGGTAAAAACGGCCTCGGCAAGATCGCATCGCTCTGTTTTGACAAAGCGCACTATGCAGCCGAGCAGATCGCCGCGCTGCCGAATTACTCGCTGAAGTTTGACGGACCGTTCTTCAAGGAATTCGTCGTGCAAACCACGAATGACGTGACGAAAGTCCTCGACGCATGCCACGACAAAGGCATCATGGCGGGCGTGCCGATGCGAAAGTGGTTCAGGGAAATGGACGATTGCTTCGCAGTCGCGGTGACCGAAAAACGCACAAAAGCCGAGATCGACAAACTAGTCGAAACCCTGGCCAGCATCTAATAGTCCAATTGAAAATCGCAAAGAAGTGCCACTGCTCTGTGAGCAGTGAATAGCGCAGAAGAATCAAGCCGCAACGTCGATGAAACGCCCCGGCTTGGGACCATCCTGCGCCTGCAACCCTTCATACAACTTCGCAGCCGCAGCATTCGACGCATCTTCAGTCGCGCGCCCACCCGTCGGTTCGAGACCGCTCGCGTCGCTCGCCTGTGCATCTTGAATCTTCGACTCCTGCGCCCGAACCTCTTGGGCGTTGCCAATCTGTCGCGACTCCTCGGCGCTGTTGGCCTGACCACCCGCAACCTTCTCGGCTTGCTCAGCGGCTTTTTCACGCTGGGCGGCTTGGAGTTTGGCTGCGGCTTGTGCGGCAACCTGACGATCCTGCGAAGACGGTTCTGCCGGCGCGTTGGCCGCCCGCTGAATCTGGCGCATCTTGCGAATGGTGGCGTCGGGATCGCCGGAGACTTCGCTGGTGTCGATTTGAACTTCACCGCCGACGGCGTATTGACGACCGTCCGGACCGGTTTCGTAGCTGTAGGTCGGACCACCTTTGGCGTGACCACCGGCGGCGGCTTTGTGGGCTTGCTCGTGTCGACGGACTTCGGCGTCGCGCTTCTTGAGCTCTTCGACCTCGCGGCGTTCTTCTTCGGTGAGCTCGGATTTGTTTGGGGATGTGGACTGTGCTTCTTGCGTCTTGGCGGAATCTTCGCTGCAATTGGTGCAACCGCGCGGCGACGATCCCAGCGCAGAGATCAACCCGTTGATTGATACGCCGTCGCTTGAGATTCCTGAAATCATTGCCACGCCCCCAATTCAGGCCGCCATGCGCAGACAGACGCCCAAGTATCGAATCCATCGGTCTGGTTGGCCAACGCCTTAACCTGCCGCCGCCGACCGAACCACGTCCAATAACCTAATGTGCCGTCATTCCCGCGCAGGCGGGAATCCAGAATCCAACGATAAACGCCGGCCCCCCTGGACTCCCGCCTGCGCGGGAGTGACGAAACCGCCAGCACTGGTAAAACCCGCCCCCATCCCGTACACATAAGGGATGAGTGAAACCGCCTATCAACAATGCATCCACGCCGACTGCGGCGAAACCTTCGACATCGGTCAACCTCTGTTCGGCTGCCCCAAGTGCGGCAACCTGCTCGACGTGGCCTACGACTGGGACAAAGTCTCCGTCCCCAAGTCGCTCGACACCTTCAACCGGCGTTGGGCCACACCGGGCCGCTCCGTCGAAGCGCGGGCGGACTTCTCGGGCGTGTGGCGCTTTCGCGAGTTGCTGCCGTTCGCAACCGTCGAAGAGATCGCCACCATCGGCGAAGGTCGCACTATCCTTCAACAAGCCGACCAGATCGCCAAACAAATCGGCATGAAGTCGGGACGCTTGTTCCTGCAGTACGAAGGCTTCAATCCGACCGGCAGTTTCAAAGACAACGGGATGACGGCTGCCTTTACGATCGCGCGAAAGTTGGATCGCTCGCGGGTGGCGTGTGCATCAACCGGCAACACAAGCGCCGCGATGAGCGTCTATGCCGCGCACTCGGGCGATTCGGGCAAACCGATGCAGGCGATCGTCTTCGTCGGTGAAGGCAAGATCGCGTTCGGCAAGTTGGCCCAGGCGCTCGACTACGGTGCACTGACGCTGCAGATCGCCGGCGACTTTGACGCGTGCATGAAGCGCGCGGTCGAGTGCGCCCAGAAGCTCGACGTGTACCTGATGAATTCGCTGAACCCGTTTCGTCTTGAAGGACAGAAGACGATCATGTTTCGGATTCTTGAGGGGCTCGACTGGCAGGTGCCCGATTGGATCATCGTGCCCGGCGGGAACCTCGGAAACTCCAGCGCGTTCGGCAAGGCATTTATGGAGTTGCACGCGCTCGGGCTTATCCCGCACATTCCGCGCATCGCCATCATCAACGCTGCCGGCGCCGGCACGCTTGATCACGCTTGGAACACCAAGAAGATGCGCTGGAACGACGGGAAGTTTGATTCGCAGGGCATCTGCGAATACTTCGACGAACTCGATGCGGCCAACAACAAAGCCAAGACGGTCGCCAGCGCCATCGAGATCGGTCGCCCGGTCAATTTGGCCAAGGGCCTCCGCACGCTCGACGTGATGAATGGTATCGTGCGAACGGTGACCGACGACGAAATCCTCGCGTGCAAAGCGATGGTCGGCCGCTACGGCTACGGATGCGAGCCGGCCAGCGCCGCATCACTCGCGGGCCTGATCCACCTGCGCGAAGAAGGTATGATCGGTCCGGACGACCGAGTCGCCTGCGTCCTAACGGGTCACGCCCTCAAAGACCCCGACGCCACCGTGAACTACCACATGAAAGGTAGCGATCAAGGCGTCGGTTCCCCGCCGAACCAACCGGTGCAGGTGGCGGATGATTTCGAGGCTATCAAAGCCGCGATCGACGCGACATCATAGTTTCGCGCTTTCACCGGTCTGCCCAAGGGACATGCGGCTTTGCTGCGCGTTTGAACAAACGCCGTTGCGTCGCCTGTTGATCACACCTACCATTGATCTTCGATGGTACTTCCAATTGCATTTTGGCTTGCGTTGTTCGTAATTGCCATCGTCGCTCTCTGCCGGGCCATTCGTGGTCACCGCATCGGCGACGAACCGCACTGCCGCGCCTGTGAATACAACCTGACGGGTTTGCAATCCACCGAATGCCCCGAGTGCGGCGCGACGGTTTATGACGATGCGGGAAATCCGATTGCCATCGTAACGGGTTCCCACAATCGCTCGTCGATCCGCATTTCGCTTGGCGTCTTGGCTTTGCTGGTGGTCGGCGCAATATTGCTGGTGAACGTTGGCCAACTGATTCCCTCCTGGATGCGCGTCGCCCCGGCGTTTTTGGTGACGTCACTCGCCGAAGACGGAAAGCAGAGCGCGATGGATGAATTGCTCCGCCGCGGCAATGCCGGAACGCTTTCGACCGCTCAAGCAAGCGACGCCATTGAGGTCGGCTTGCAGATTCAGGCAGCACCTCAATCGCATCCGCTGCTGGCGGAATGGATGGATTTTCTTGGTTCAATGCTCGTCGCCAAAAAAATGACACCCGCGCAGGAATCCAAGTTCCTGACAAACACCGTCTCATCCTCCATGGCGATTCGCCCAGTCATTCGTAGCGGTGAGAAGTTGCCCGTCGAGATCAAGCACAACGAGCGTGGTCCGAGCAATTTGCCGGCTGCGTTTGATCTTTGGGCTTACTGGATTGATGCCGACGCGCGCATCGGTGACACCACGACGCATAAACCCTATGAGAGTTCTTCTGGGTCATCGATTTCTGGCGTGATGGGAGGCGGCACAATCACGATACCAGGGGCGATTCCAGTCGAGTTGCCACCGGGCGAATACGAACTCGTCTGTACGATTAATCGCCGCATGTACGTCAGTGGCCAAGCGAGCCCGAGTTCAGATCCGGCTGATCTTGACATTGTCGAAGAGTTTCGCGCTCCGGTTACGATTCTCGCGGCGGACGCGCCCGATCCGATCACGAGCTTGCCCGAGCCCGAACTCACGCAAACGATCCGCGGTTGTATTGAGATCGACAGCCTGAAAGCATTCCCTGGTCGGAATTGGGGCAAGTACATCGAGGCCGTAATCTGCATCGGGTCGCATTGCCCAAATCAGCCGGGTTCACCGCCCAGACACCTTCCAATGATACAGCCGCCGCCCCGGAATCTTGCATTTCGCGCGATTCTCAAAGCCGGTCGTTTCGAACAGGAAATAGGAAGCGCAACCTGCTTTGGCAACCAGAGAATGAGTACGCATACCAACCTTCCAATCGATGAAGACAACGAATTCATCGACGATCTACTAAATGCCGAGACGGTTACGATCATCTTGAGGAGTGATAAGGAAGTCGCCCGAAGGAAGGTCGACATGGATGAGATATGGGAAGGTGAAATCCAGTTCGACGATGTGCCGATTACGATCGTCGGCCGACCTGCGACACCTTCGTCGTCAAACCAATAAACTGGTTTCAAATCGCTGCCGGAGTCAGATCAAAGTGAAGCGCGTCGCCAAGATGACTTCGAAGGACCGTGCCCTTTGGGCGGCTCGCATGCTCGGGTGGATCGCTTTGGTGGGTGGCGGGTTGTTGATGTGCATCGGATTCTGGAGTGTGTCGTTCGCCACGTCACATTTGCAAATCAGCTTTCATTCGGGATCGACCATTTGCCACGTCAGTGTGGTGGCGGAAAAGGACTACTGGGATTGGAACCTGCGTGCTCCCCGTGACCACAGCTATCGCTCGGGGAAGTTTGGCGTGGCATGGGACAATTTCTCCCCGAGTTTCCCGGCATTGGACCTGAAGAGAGTGGTGTACGGGAAGATCACATCGCTTTGGGTGAATCTGCCTCTGCTTCCGCTCATCATCATCGGTGCCGGGCTTGTCATTTGGCTGCCGGATGAACGCTCGCGCAGTTTGAAAGACGATGGGCGCTGCCAGTATTGCAGTTATGATTTGCGTTATAGCGAATCGGATCGATGCTCGGAATGCGGCGAGATCAGAGCGTCGGGTGATTGACTCGACGGAACCATAAACCAATTGCAATACAACAAGTGAGAACACAATGGAAGTGACAACGCTACTGACCATGTTTTGCAGCGTCCTCTTGGCATCTCCGCCCAAAGACACAGACAGTTCGCAAGAGCCCCCGCTCAAGATAACTGTCACCATAGACGGCAAGCCCATTGAATCGGAATTGGACCAAGAACTTGTGATCAAGGGAGAATTCAAGGATCCGAAGGTTCGCGTGCGCGCCGCAAAGACTCGACGATTTAACTATGCAGGCGTCACTTTCGATTATCCTTCTTATTTCACATGGGAATCCGAGCGTGAAGGGAGCATTTACCACAGTTGGACCATGTCGGGTAATGATTGCATGGTGATGTTGATGGAATTCAGCGTGGAGATGACGGCAAAGGAACTTGTGGAAAATATGGAGGAGGAGATAAGCCTGTATGGCAAGCCAACACCAACCACGCGTACATTTAAGAACACCAATCTGAAGGGTGCAAAGATTGCGATGCGCCTAAGCGACTCAAGTTCCGATGGGGAGGATATTCAAGTCGTCCAAGAAGTCTTGGAAATCCCGACCCCCAAAGGCCGCTCCCGGCTACTGTTGCTTCAGGAACTGACGCCCGACGACCCTGAAGCTCAAGTTGTTCTCGACCTTCTCTCCAAAACATTCTCAATCGACGAGCCGAGTAACAAGAAGGATTGATCGCGGCTTTTTCAGATGCACTTGTGGCTGACCCGACCCCAACCCGACCGGTTGGCATGCCCTATCGCCGGGTGAGCATTTTTGAGACCAAGAAATTCGTTCGAGGCTTAACATGGCACACGCGATCTCAATGCTGGCTCTTTCCTTTTGTTTCGTCCTGATGCCGCCACGTGATGTGGACATGAAGCAGGAACCGCCGCGTGAAGTGATCATTACGATTGATGGAAAACAGCACCGGACTGAATTGAATCAAATGAGCGTGCTGAAGGGGCAGTTCAAGGACCCGAGGATACGCATCGAACTAGCGGAAATCAGGCTCTTCAGCAATGCCGGAATCAGTTTTGAGTATCCGGCACAATTTGAATGGGAGTTCGAGCGTGATGAAGATTCATACTATTGCTGGACCATGGCAGGAGAAGACACTTCAATCATGGTCTTCGAGTTTGACTCAGAATTAACTGCCAAGGAATATGCGGAGAATCTTTCCGACGAAGACTTCTTGCCAACCCTAAGCATGTCGCCAATTAGCCGTACACTTGGCAAATCAACGTTGAACGGCTATCGCGTCATTCGGGACTTTGCAGATCCCGAACTGAAGGGTCAGGGGCTTGGGGACACCACCGACGTATTCAGCATTCCCGCGCCAAAGGGGAGGTCGCGTTTGCTTGTTCTTACCGACGTCACGCCAGAATTGGAATCCGACACTGATGAATTTGACTTCGACTCCGACGAGCCGAAGATTGTCCTGGAGTATCTCACAAAATCCTTCACGATCAAATCGGACGCCAAGTCGGGTCGATGACCCGAGCTACAGCCGCTTTATCCAGATGTCGCCTTTGTGTTTTTCGATCAGATCGGTCGACTCGGCCAGTTCGTCCTGGGTCCATTGGCCTGTGCTTGTGTCGATTTTTTCCGACGTTGTGAATCGGTCGATTATCTCTTGGGCGATGTCGTTGGTTATTGCGGTTCTTGCATCGGTATTGATGTTGGCG
>JAUIEW010000450.1 GCA_030429365.1 Phycisphaerae bacterium | reverse complement strand
CAAGGGACGCAAGTCAGGTTGCGCGCATTTCGGGAGACCGAAGACGGTATTACGCCGATTCCAAGCCTGGACAAAGAGTACCAGGATGAAGAGGGGGCCTTCCTTGTCGCGCGGGAGCTCGAGGTGAAACCGGAGCGCCGGCTTTTGGTCGTATTCCTGGACGTGCCGTACGAAGCATTCGCGCTAGTGCTGCAAATTGAAATTCCTATGCCACCAGAGCAAGAATTTCGTCAGTCTTCGTATTCTGTCTCTTTTGACGCCAAGTTCTCGGACGCTTGAGTCTTTGAGATTCCTTGGGATGGCCATCATAGGTCCAGTCTACTGGCCGTGCGTATGTTCGGTTGAAGTATTCGATAAAGCTAAGGAGTTTATCTCGAAGATCCTTCTTGCTCGAAAAGTTGCCATGACGCATGACTCGTTTGGCAATCACGCCAAAGATGATTTCAATCTGATTCAGCCACGAACTATGTTTCGGAATGAACACGAATCGGATCGAATGACTCGCGTCGGTTAAGAACTCTCGACGCGTGGTGGTCGATCCTAGAATACCCTTACGCCTCTTCTTGTCGCCTAGCTCCGACTGGTCCATTCCTATCAGTTCCGCGACCGTTCGCACGATCGGTTCACCGTAATGTGTATTCAAATTATCCATGACGAAGACCCATTCGTGGTCAGGAGCCGTGGCCACCGTTTCACGAATGTGCAAGGCGAAGTCTTCCGCGTTGCGAGTTTCATCGATGGTCGTGTTGATCATCTGGCCTGTCACAACATCCCAACTGCCGGTTAGGCTCAACGTCCCGTGACGGGTGTATTGGCACTCGATTTTGCCGATTTGGCCCGGTCCAGGCAACTTGGTTTCCGCTCGTCGCTCGTTGGCTTGAAGGCTTGTCATTTCGTCAACACAAACGGTATGGGTTCCAGTGGATTGCTGACGCTCGGCGGCCTGCAAATAAGCCTGGCAGACTTCCTGAACCTGGGTGTCAAACAGTTCCCGGTCCTTTTCCGTCGTGAAGCACCAGCCTTTGCGATGCTGAGGCTTGAGCTTGACCAGTCGCAAGAACTCATTAACCCGAGAGACGGAAATGGAAGCAACAATCTGTTGTTGCCGCACCTCATCCGCCAATTCACGCCCCGTCCAACTATCAATCGGACGATCAAAGTCTCGCGGGGACTGACTCGCAAGTGAAATCACCTGAGCGACTTGCTGGGTCGAAAACTTCGCAGCCCGCCCGCTACGATGTGCATCACACAACACGTCGATGATGGCTCGTCGCAGCTCGGCTGTCGGTTCGTTTATTTCGATTGACAGCAACGCTTCGACCGACTGTTGCCATCGTATCCGCCAGCGACCAACACAATGACGTTCGAGGTCAAGCTCTGTGGCAATCTCGCTGTTCGTCCACCGATCGAATGCCAACAGGATGCACAACGCCCGCTGCTGCACGCTTCGAGCCACGACGGTTTGATTGCTCAAACTCCTCAAGATTTGGTACATTGCTTCCGTCAAAAAAAGATTCTAGCCGCCTTACCGCTCATGGCTCTTCCTTTGTTCTGGTGGTGGTCGTGCAAAACTAACATCAAACAAGGGAAGAGCTTTCTTGCCATCATCAACTAGGCGGTTTGCGGAACGCAGGTTGACTTTCGCCTTGGTGGAACCGCATTTTCAATTTGCAGCACTAGAACCCGGAACGTACAACATTGGTTATGAGGTCATGGTCTCGGCAGAAGGTACGCTGCCCCAGTCTGCTGCGACGCCGTTAGCGTATTTTGAGGTCCTGCCT
>JAUIEW010000201.1 GCA_030429365.1 Phycisphaerae bacterium | reverse complement strand
GGGCTGCATCGTGTGTGCGCAGGTGGGTATTGCAGGCAGCACCAAACTGGGCGACTACGTGGTTGTCGGTGGGCAAGCCGGGCTGAAGGACAACATTGAAATCGGCGCCGGGGTGATGCTTGCGGCGTGTGCTTGTGTCCCGAGCAGCATCAAGCCCGGGACGAAGGCAGCCGGTTCCCCTGCTGTCGAATACCGCCAATTCCTTCGGGAAAATGCCAGCATACGACGTCTTCCTGATCTCGTAAATCGAGTCAACGAACTAACGAAACGGTTAAAGAAGCTTGAGTGCGCAGCAGACGATTAGCCGAACAGTCGAGCTTGAAGGACGGGGGCTATTCACCGGTAAGCCGGTCATGCTCCGGATGCACCCGGCCAAGCCGAACACCGGAATCTGGTTCGTGCGAAGCGACCAGAGTCATCCCGTGCGCATCCCCGCATTGGTTGATGCGGTCACCAAGCGCGCCCGCCGCACCGCCCTTCAGAATGGGACTGTGTCGATCGAAACGGTCGAGCACTGCCTCGGCGCGTGTTCTGGTCTTGGCATCGACAATATCGAGATCGAACTGACCAACTCCGAACTTCCCGCGTGCGACGGCAGCAGCATGCCGTTTGTCAAGATGTTGCAGGATGCCGGCATCCGCGAGCAGGACGCAGCCCGCGACCCGCTCGTCATCGACAGCATCATCCGGGTGTCCGACGGCGACATGGAACTCGTCGCCCTCGAACCCATCGGCGACAACACCGACACGCTCGAAATCCTGTACGAACTCGACTACGGGCCCGAGTCGCCCATCGGCCGGCAGGTCCACTCGTTCCGCGTGACACCGCAAGGCTTCATCGAAGAAATCGCCTCGGCTAGAACCTTCGTCTTAAAAAGCGAAGCCGACGCCCTCCAAAGCGCCGGGCTCGGAACGCACCTGACCTACAAAGACATCGTCGTCTTCGGTGAAGATGGTCCGATCGACAACAAGCTTCGCTATCCCAACGAATGCGTCCGTCACAAAATCCTCGACCTGCTTGGCGACCTGATGCTTCTGGGTCGGTTTGTGGTCGGTCGCATTCACGCACGCAAGTCCGGGCACGCGCTCAACCATGCTCTGGTCCGCGCGCTTCGCGATCGTCAGTTGGAAACCGAAGTTCGTACGCTCACGACCAAGACGCCACAGATGGATATTCACAAGGTGCGGCGCATCCTGCCCCATCGCTATCCATTTCTGCTGGTCGATCGATTGGTTGAACTCGATGGCACCAAGCGCGCGGTGGGCTTGAAGAACGTGACGATCAACGAGGAATTCTTTCAGGGACACTACCCGGGCCATCCAATCATGCCCGGTGTACTTGTTCTTGAGGCCATGGCGCAGCTTGGCGGTATCCTGCTGGCCCAGGACCTCGAACACACGGGCAAAGTTGCTATCCTGTTCAGTCTCGACAAAGTTCGATTCAGACGCCCAGTGACCCCGGGCGATCAACTGTTGCTAGAAGCAACATCGGTGCGGGCACGTGGAAACATTGGACACGTCAGGGCGGCTGCCCGCGTCGGCACCGAATTGGCAGCAGAAGCCGACATCAAATTCATGTTGACCGATGCGGACGAAGAATGAACTTTTCCGCGATCGTACGAAGATTGGCCAGGGTGGCGAAATGGACTCGGGATGGAAGCAACCAGACGAAACGCAATCGAGATGAACGTTAACGCGGCAAATGAAACTTTGATGCAACAGCAAACCAACATTCATCCGATGGCCGTTGTCCACCCGTCCGCCACATTGGGCAAAGACGTTCGTGTTGGCCCTTTCTGCGTCGTGGATGAACACGTCAAACTTGGCGACGGTTGCCATCTGCATAACAACGTGACCATCACCGGGCACACCACGGTCGGCGAGGGAACGCAGTTCTTTCCCGGATGCATCATCGGCGCTGCCCCGCAGGATTTGAAATACCGCGGCGGTCCGACGACGCTCGAAATCGGCAAGCACAACGTCTTTCGCGAATACGTCACTGCGCATCCGGGAACGGAAGTCGGCGGCGGGGTAACGCGCATCGGTGATCGCAATTTGTTCATGGGCGCGATCCACATCGGTCACGACGTCATCATCGGTAGCAACTGCATCCTGGCGAACGAAGTCCTCCTTGCGGGTCACGTCGTCATCGAAGACTGCGTCACCATCGGCGGGCACACGGGCGTGCATCACTTCACGTCGATCGGCAAGTACGCGATGGTCGGCGGAATGACCAAGGTGACGTCCGACGTTCCGCCGTTTTTAACGGTCGCATCCACCCGTTCGACGCGTCAGGAAGTTCGGGCGGTCAATGGGGTCGGACTGAAACGAAACAAATTCACCGAAGCCGAAATCCTTCGTCTAAAGCAGGCCTACATGCGGATGTTCTCCCGCCGAGCCCGATCCAGCGGCGTGCCGATCACCGACACCATCCAGAACATCTTGGCCGAAACGAATGACGAAAACGTCAAGTATCTGTGCAATTTCTTGCTGCGTTCTTTTGAATGTGGCCGGCGCGGACGGTATCTCGAATCGCTGCGCAACAGTGAATCCTTGAATCCTCCGCCGCGCAACACGAAGGCCTGATCGTTGCGCTCAATGTTGGTGCCCCACCGCAATCCAGAGGTTTGCAATGAGCGAAAAACTTCGAGCGGCAGTTGTTGGCGTTGGACACATGGGACGCCACCATGCCCGAATCTACGGCGAGTTGCCCGACTGCGAGTTGGTCGCTGTCGTTGACGCCGACTTGGATCGAGCGACGCAGATCACCGAGCAACATGGCGGCAAACCCTTCAAAGATGTTTCCGACATCATCGGACATGTGGACGTGGCCAGCGTCGCCGTCCCAACGGTGTACCATCACATCGTTGCAAAACCGCTGATCGATTCGAAGATATCCGTGTTGATCGAAAAGCCGATCGCGCAGGATTCGGCGACGGCTGAGAAATTGCTCCAATGGGCGGAGGATTCCGGCAGCATCATCGCCGTCGGTCATTCGGAACGTTTCAACCCCGTCGTGCTCGCCCTCAAGCGTTTGGAGATTGCGCCCAAGTTCATCGAAACGCACCGCATCAGCCCGTTCACGTTCCGCAGCGCCGACATTGGCGTCGTGCACGACATGATGATTCACGACATCGATATCATCCTGCACCTCGTGAAAGACCGCGAGTACCGCGTCACTGCAGCCGGCTTTCCCGTGCTCGGAAAACACGAAGACGTGGCCAATGCCCGCGTACTGTTTTCCAATGGATGCGTCGCAAACCTCACCGCATCGCGTTTGGCCACCAAGACCGAACGCAAGATTCGAGTGTTCAATCCCGACGCGTACCTGTCGATGGATTACGGCAAGAAGACTGGCATCGTCATCACGAAAGACGCCAACCTCGACCTTCTGAAGCTCGCCCGCGAAACCGACTACAACGACATCTCGCAGATGGCCAACTTCGACTTCGCTGGCATGGTCAACATCGAACCGCTCGACGTGGATGACAAAGTCGAACCACTGAAAGCTGAGATTGAATCATTTCTGAATGCAGTCCGCACCGGAACCGAGCCAGCCGTCACGGGCAAAGACGGCGCCGAAGCCGTAAGACTAGCAGAACGAATCGTCCAATCGCTCGAAGAGCACAACTGGAACCCGCAGAGTTAGTTGGCCTTTCGCGCAACGCGAAGCCCGCACCCATCGCGCAACCTGTTCACAAACAACACCTTACAGCCGCTTCAGACAGACGGCGATCCCTTCGCGGATTTGGGATTGACATCACGCCGCATGACATGTAACCTTTTAGTTACTTATGAACGCGGACTCAATGGATGCGGTGTTTGTTGCCCTCGCGAATCCGGTGCGGCGGCGGATGCTCGACATCCTCAAGGACAACCCGGGATTCAGCGTCAACGACGTGTGTGCGTACTTCGAGATGAGTCGCATCGGCGTGATGAAGCACTTGCAGATTCTTGAGGCCGCGAATCTGGTGGTGTCGCGAAAGAGCGGGCGAACGCGACACCTGTTCCACAATGCCGTCCCGATCCAAATGATTTACGACCGCTGGACCACCGAGTACAGCGCCATCTGGGCCAGCAAAATGACGCAGGTCAAATACAAGATCGAATCCAACATGCCGACCGAAGCCGAGCGCAAAAGCAAAACCGCACGAAACCGCGTTCGGCGATCGGGGAAATCGGCTGGTGCTTCGCACCGTTCAAAAATCGACGCGGCGAAGCAGCCCAAGAAGCAGGACAACCCATCTGAGAAAACGGAGTAACCCAATGGCCAACAAGATCCGATCGGTCTCAACCGTCACCATCAACGGCACCATGGATGCCGTCTGGCGGGAGATCACCAAAACGGACGAAGTGCAAAAGTGCATGTTCAACATGCAGCTTCACACGTCGGGATTGAAACCGGGCGCGAAGATCTTCATGCGGTCGGCAGACGGCAAGTACACGGGCGTCGTTGGCGAGGTGATCGACTTCGACCCGCCCCACCTCTACTCACACACATTTCAATTCACCAACTACGACGATCCGCCCTGCAAGGTGATCTACGAACTCAAAGACATCGGCGGGCAGGTCGAATTCTCCTTGATCATCGAGGACCTCGTCGAAGGCACCAAGTCCGCCAAGCAGATGGTCAGCGGCGCGAAGATGATCACCAACACGCTCAAGTCGATCATCGAAACGGGCAAACCGTCATTCGGTGTGCGGATGCTGTACGTACTCTTCAAACTTATGGCCCCTCTTAATCCGAAGCGGACGCGCAGCGAATACTGGCAGGAATAACAAGTTCAAAAGGAGAAATATGGTGGCACTATCGTCTCAGGAAATGGAACAGAAGATCATCGACGCGATGAAGGACGAAACCGGCGCGACGGTTAAGACGTGGTCCACGCGCCTTAAGAAATGCGGGTTCGAGAAGCGAAACGACATGATCAAGTGGCTCAAGTCCGAGCACGGCCTCAAACACAACTACGCAGCCGTCGCGGTCGGCATGCACCTCAACGGCGGCAAACCCGTCTATGCCGACAGCGGCAACCTGCTCGACAATCAGTTCAAAGGCAAAGTTGCGATGCGCCCGCTCTACGAGGCCGTTGAGAAAGCCGTCCTCAAATGGAACCCCAAGGTCGAAGTCCACCCCACCAAGACCTACGTTTCGTTTCGAGGCAAGCGCGAATTCGCCGTCGCGGCTATCAAGGCCAAGGAAATTCGCGTCGGCTTCGACCTGGGCGATGCCCCGTTCGCCGGCAAGCTCGAAAAAGCCAAGTCGCTCGGCGCGATGCCCCGCATCGGTCACATGCTGGTCGTCAAAGAGAAATCCGACATCGGCGCGGAACTGACCAAATCGCTTAAAACCGCTTGGAAACGCATCGAAGGTTAACAGTCACAAACGCAAAAGGAGGCATGCAATGGCCCGTTACATCTCTTCCGTCGTCGTCGGATTTATCCTCTGGACCGCGCTTTGGCTGGGCAGCAATGCCGCACTTCAGGCCTCAATGCCCGGAGCATTTGAAACGTCCGGCGCAACGTCAAACGCACTCGTCCTGGTCGGCATACTTGGTATCGCGATTCTCGCTTCGTTGGTGTCTGGATACGTCACCATGATCATCGCAGCCGGCAAGTCCATGACCCCCGTCGCTATCCTTGGTATCGCCCTGCTCGCGGTCGGCATCTTCGTTCAGATGCAATACTGGAACGTCATGCCCCTCTGGTACCACCTGTCATTCCTGACCGCCCTGCTACCTTGCAGCATCTTCGGCGGCATGATCCGCCTGCGAATGAAGCAGAACTCGAGTGCGCCCCGTAGGGTGGGCCATGCCCACCAATGAAAAAGAAAACCAACCAATCACGAATCGTAGTCCTGCCAATCATCCTTGAGCAGCCGAGCCAACGACCGATCGGACAACTTTTTCCCGCCCGTTTGACACGTGGGACAATAATTCGTTTCGCGATCCTTGTACCGAATGCGTTGCACGGACGCACCGCAGACGGGGCAAGGCTTTCCGAATCGATTGTGAACCGCGAAGTCATCGCGATGGGCCGTGATCTCGCCGGTATCCGGAAACCGCTCGCCGAATTGCAAACGCAATCGCTCGGTCCAATCCGCCAGAACCTTTCGCACGGCTTCGTACAACCGTTCAACCTGCGCGTCATCAAGTCGCGACGTCAAAAGCATCGGCGATAGCATCGCCGCATGAAGAATTTCATCGCTGTAGGCATTCCCAATTCCGGAAAACAATCGCGGATCAGTCAGCGCCCGTTTGACCGTGTGGTTCTCGCGACGCAGCGCCTCCGCAAATTGTTCGAGCGATGCTGACATCACATCAATGCCGCCGCGATCATGCGATTGGACGGCTTCAAGCCCGCGTTCGACATGAACCGATGCCCGCTTCTTCGTACCTGCTTCCGTGAGGATCAGCGTGCCCTGCTCAAAGTCCAACGCCAGCAATCCAATCTTTGCCGGCACCTTCGCTTTCGCGCCGCGCCACAGCAGCCGCCCGGCGATCATCAGATGGATTACCACAAACAAATCGTCGTCGAGACAGAGCACGATCCGCTTGCCAACGCGCTGAATGTCGCTGATCGCCTTGCCGGCGATCGCATCAATCGGCGGGTCAAACGTCCGCACGAGAAACGGGCTACGGAGTCGAACGTCCACAACCTTCGCCCCGAGGACGTGGCGACGAAGCGCTTCGACGTAGATCGTGATGTCCGGCAGTTCAGGCATGCGAGTCCATCTTACGCCTGACGCGGTCAACCGATCAATCAGTTGGACGATTTCCCGGCTGGCCCTACGATATGCCCATGCCCGAACTGCCCGAAGCCGAAACCATCACCCGCCACCTCCGCCGCGAACTGCTCAACAAGCGATTCGCCAAAGTCATTCATTGCCGACGAGACGTCATTCGGCACGGTCACTATCGCGAGATGCGGTCGTTTCTAGATACGCCGATCACCCGCATCGACCGGCGCGGTAAGCGGCCCTTCCTCGAAACCGCCGACGGCCGCGGCATCGTGTTTTTCCTGGGAATGACGGGTCGCCTCAGCGTCTGCGACTCGACGACGGCGGTCGAAAACCACACGCACCTTCGTTTGCAACTGGGTGGCGGCGATCGCGAACTGCGCTTCAACGATGCACGGCGGTTTGGCGGCTTCGGATTCTACACGCGTCGCAACGGATGCGAGCCGGTGGGAATCGAAGGCCTCGGACCGGAACCGCTCGACGTGACCGCCCACCAGTTTCGAGACATCTGTACGCGCGACCGCCAGATCAAAGCCCTGCTCCTCGATCAGAAATACATCGCCGGTCTTGGCAACATCTACGCGGACGAATCTCTGTTTCGCGCGGGCATCCATCCGCTCACGCCCGCGTCCAATCTCGATGCAAAGCAAGTCAGCCGGCTGCTGCGCGCGATCAAGCGTGTGCTGACCGAGGCCATCGAATACGAAGGGACGACGATCATCAACTACCTGCACCCCGACGGACCGGGCAACTTCCAAACCCGCCTTCGCGTTTACGGTCACGAGGGTGAAAACTGCAGGCGGTGCAGAGTGCCGATCGAGCGGATGCAGGTCGCGGGTAGAAGCAGTTTTGTTTGCCCGATGTGTCAACCGCCTGCGGCTTAGTTGTTTGGAAGATTGAAGCCGACCAGTCGATCGCCATCGTGAACGATCAAGCCATCGCCCAGCATGATGGCGTCCTTAAAGTTGGCGAAAGGTTGAAGGAAATAGTGCGCGTCCTTGCTTTCGGCCGCCCCCTTTTGAGGCAACCGCAATTCCTCAAGTCGCCACATCGATTCCTTCCGCGCCGGTTTGACCAGTACGCGAAGCACGTGGCCATTCAGTTTCATGGATGCGATCTGCTCGTGGTTCAGGCATTCGATGCGCCCCAGCGATGCGCCGTTGGTCGCATCGATGACCTGAACGAAACTCTCGCTGCGAACGAGTAGAAATCGATCGCAAACCGACATCGTCACCCGTGCGGGCGGTTTGACGCCGACGCCTTCAAATCGCCACAGTCGTTCTCCGGTTTCGCGTGAGAACTTGACAACCTGCTGACCGTCGACGCTGGCATAGATGCCGCTCGCGTCAGCCGCAGCGTGACCTTCGGGCAATCGCGAATGACCGCCGATGCGCCATTGCTGCTTACCGGTTTGCGAGCGGACGCCAATGAATCCATCCGGAACCCGCAGCATCGTGATCGGTTCACCGGGGAATTGATCGAGCACGGAATCACCTTTGGGGACCTCGTACACGGACCGCTGCTCGCCCGTTCGAGCGTCGAGAATGTGAATGGATTCGCCGCGACTTGTGCGGGCGAGATAAGTCATCACATCTTCGACGATCACGAGTCCGCTGGCAGGTTTCGGGCTTACTGTATGCATCCAGACAGGCGCGTCATCCGCAGCCTGAAGCCGCTTCACCGTTCCATCGTCGAACATCGCAACCAAATGATCACCGGTTGAAACGATCTGCCGGATGAGATTGTTGTCTTCCGGATCCTGATGACCCTGACGATCGGATTGGGCGATGGTCCAGGTTGACGGTTCGCCTTCGAGTCGATGCCCGGTGATGGCGAATGGGGTTGCAAGCACGAAGAACTTGTCGTCCCCTTTGATCCAACTCGGCGGGTTGTCGAACTCGATGGTGGTCGCGCCCAGCGATTTACCATCGCGAACCGACAGAGCCAGCACCTTCATGTCGGCATAAACGAGAAAGTAGTCGTCGGCTGACGGGCCAACCGATTCGGGTGCAAGCAACGTCCCATGGACGTCCACTTCAAATACGGGCTTCAGCGTGGGGGCGACCTTCTCAGAAGCCGACGCGAATGCACACGAGCAAGCGACCAATGCCGCGATCAAGAAATGGGTGTTTCGCATCATTCAAAATAGCGACCGATCAGGGGCTTGAGTTTCTTGACCAGCGATGGATCCACCTTGCTTTTGTTCGACCAGATCGCCAGTTCCAACGCGCTTTGGCAATGGCAACTTGGTGCCTCTGCATTCGCAAGGTTTTTGACGGTTTGCTCGATCAACGCGAACGCGCTGTCTGCCGCCTTGTTAAGATGCCCGATGATTTCGTTGAGCAGCGTGTGCTTGTCGATGGCGGGTCCGGACTCGCGCCAACAATCGTAATCGGTGGCCATCGCGACGAGGGCGTAACACATTTCAGCTTCGCGGGCGAGCTTGGCCTCCGGGCAACAGGTCATACCGATGAGATCGCCGCCCCACGCACGATGCATGTGCGACTCGGCGCGGGTTGAAAACTGCGGACCTTCCATCACCACATAGGTCCCGCGTTCGTGAACGGTGACACCATCCTGTTTCGCGGAAAGCAGCGACTGACGAAGCGTCGGACAAAACGGTTCTGCCCACTCGACATGGACGGCTAACCCGCCATCGAAAAACGTCCCGACCCGCTGATGGGTTTTATCAATGACCTGATCGCAAATCACCAGGTGCGTCGGTTCGATTTCTTCCTTCAAGCTGCCGACGGCACCGCTCGCGATAATCCGCGTGACGCCGACCGACTTGAGCGCGTAAATATTCGCCCGATAGGGAACAGCCGACGGGGGCAGCGTGTGCCCTTCACCGTGGCGACTCAGGAAGACGACATCGACACCGTGCCAGTTGGTCGCAAGCAGTGGCCCACTCGGCG
>JAUIEW010000200.1 GCA_030429365.1 Phycisphaerae bacterium | reverse complement strand
GCCGTCTCGCTGGCCGATGCGGATCGGCTGGCGGCAGGCGCTCGCATTGCCGACTTTCGAATCATCGAAGAGTTGGGGCACGGCGGGATGGGTGTCGTCTATCGCGCGACGCAGCTTTCGCTCGATCGCGAAGTGGCGCTAAAAGTTCTGCCGCAACGCGCGCGAAAGGGACGGACCGCAATCCAGCGATTCCGAAGTGAAGCACGGGCGGCTGCCCGACTTCATCACACCAACATCGTTCCCGTGTTCGCGCACGGTGATGACAACGGACAATTCTATTACGCGATGGACTTGATCGAAGGCGGAAGTCTCGATCAGGCGATTCGTTTTCGCACGCGCTTGTTGAGTCCGTCGAATCGAACCTTGATCGAGTCGGTCGGATTCGGTGGGTCGTCGGCTGCCGAGACGATCAACATTGAACGACCGGCATCGGACGCTGCGCGCCGTTTGCAAGGTTCGGTGGCATCGTCGGACATGGCCGCAGCCAGCGAGATCAGCGGGATTGACGTCAAGTCGCTTCAGCGGGCGTCGTCGGATTATCGACACCTCGCGCATTTGATCGCCGAAGTTGCGGATGCGCTCGATCATGCGCACAGCCTGGGCGTGATTCATCGCGACATCAAACCGCATAACCTCTTGGTTGGCGCGGATCAACGTTTGCACGTGACGGACTTCGGGCTGGCGCGTTTGACGGATGAGCCGACGTTGACGGCCAGCGGTGAAGTGATGGGCACGCCGTTTTATCTGTCGCCCGAGATGATCGATACGTCGATGGGGGGCGTCGATCATCGCACGGATATCTATTCACTGGGCGTGACGTTTTATGAATTGCTGACGCTTCGTCGCGCGGTGACTGGCGAGACGCGCGATCAGATTTTAACGGGCATTCGGACGCAACAACCATCGCCGCCGCGCAAGCACGACACGCGCATTCCGAAGGATCTGGAAACGATTTGTCTGAAGGCGATGGAAAAGGACCCGAAGTATCGCTACCCGACGGCCGGCGCGATGGCGACGGACCTCCGGCGGTTTGCGGAAGGGCGTCCGATCCTGAGTCGCAGAACCGGGTTCATCGGTCGCGGGATCAAATGGGCGAAGCGCAACAAAGCCGCATCTTTCGCCCTGGTAACGACTTGCGTCATGGTATTGTTCGGAGCTGGGTTGGCGATCAGCGTGTCGGGTTCGCGACGCGAGCGGGCGGCAGGTTTGATCGACGAAGTCTACGGACAGCTCATCTACAAGGACTATCACAAGACGGACGGGCTTAGTGAATCGCTCGATGAAGCCGAGTCGCTGGGCGGGGCGGCTTCGCGTGTTGCGCTTTTGCGGGGGATGTCTTCGGGATGTTTGCAGGGCGATCGAATGCGCTGTCCGGAATCGATTGCGCTGATGGAAGCCGCCCGGGATGACGATCCGGACAATCCGGAATTGCTGTATGCGTTGGCGAGCGTGTACGACCGCAACGATGAAGAATCTGAGGCGATCAAGTTGATCGAAGAAGCCGACGCGCTCGACAACCGTTCGGCAGAAGCGTGGTTCCTGCGCGGGTTGGCGCTGCATTGGGATGATCCCGGTGAGGCGATCCATTCGTATCAGCAGGCGCGCGACCTGCGGGCGGATGAGGGCGACTTCTTTCCGCAGGCGCAGCTCCAACTGGGTCGCGCTTACAACCAGCGGATGTACGCCGATCGATCGATGGACGACTTCGCTGATGCTCGCAGCGCGCTGACATCCCTGATCGATAACAAGGTCTATGGAGGTTATCCGTACTACCTTCTTTCGATCACCGAGCGGTTGGCTGGTGAAATGTATTGGGGCAGCGACGGCACGAGAAGCAACGCCCTTGCCCGGGAGCATTTTGAAAAATCATTGAGCGCGGCCCGTCAAGGCCAGATCAATGATCCGGAGAATCCCAGTCCATATGCAGCCGAAGCGTATTGCCTCGAAGCGATGGGGCGCTACGACGAAGCGATTGTCGCTGAGTCCAACGTTATGGAGAAAGCGAGCGAGCGGGACGACCGTTGGTGTGCGGCACTGCATTTTCGTTGGCGCTTGCATTATTGGTCGGGATCGTTTGATGAAGCGATGGATGATGTGATAAGCCGTCGTGGATGCAAACAAGAGGACGCGTCGTATTTTTACGAGCATGTCTATCCGGTGCTGATTGAAGCAGAGCGGGGCGATTTTGAATCGGCGATGGACCATGCGTACGACATCACCGTTGATGCGCACACTGACGCGTTGTCGGTGATTTGGACAGCCTCGTGTTTGAGGTTGCTGGGCAATGAGCGCGCCGCGCAAGAGCATCTGGACAAGGCGGCTGACTCGGTCGTTTTTGCACCCGGACCGCATCCGTTTGAAACCGTCGAGTGGAAAAAGGCGCTGATGGCGATGGTCCGTGGAGAGAAAACGCTTGCAGACCTTATTGCGCTTGCCGACGAGAGCGATCAGCCATGGCGATTGCACGGTGAAGCAGAATTTCATGCTGCGGTCATCAGTCTCGCCGCAGGTGATCGTCAAAGTGCGTTTGAGGGGTTCGAACGGGCATATCGATCCTTCGATCGCATTCTGAGATACACCTACCATGCCGAAACTGTGCTTCGCAAGATGGAGGCTGGCGCAAGTTGGCCGCCGTGGATTGCTGCAAATGCCCTTGATTCCGACGCTTCAAATGTCGTAAAACCATAGATTGGCACGATATGGGGAATACACCTTGAGAAACCTTGATCTTCGCAAATACAAGACGGCGTTCAGCGACCGTGCATCAGTCGGTCGGTCGGGATTGAGCCGGCGAATCACAGCCATGTTTGCGGTCATGGTGGGGATGGGTGTTCAGGTCATGGCGTCGCCGCCGATCGATCCGGTTGGTACGCCGCTCTTTTCGTTCGATCAGGCCTCGCCCTCAATCACACAGCCAAGTTCCATCATCCATCCAGACGACGTGTTGCGCATATTCCAACCTGACCTGCAACCCGAACCAGCATTTGGCGGGGCGAACATCGGTCTTGGGCAACCGGGCGATGACTTGGACGCAATGTCGTTTTCAAAGTCGGCTGTCGCGCCGAATCAACAGTTTATTTTCATGTTTGCAGTCGATCGGGCGACGACGGGCGATGTTCCCCCCGATCCAGCTCTGCTCGATAGCGAAGTACCGTTTAACGTTGCCGACCAAGCCGCCCGCGGTCATGCGGCCGGCGATGCATTCCTGACGCTGGTGAATTACACCGTCAATGGTCCTGTCGTTCGTGGCCTTCGCGGTACGACGTATTCCAATGCGCAAGGGAAAAATCAGTTTGACGAGGGTGGCCACGATTTTGGCGGTGAGCCTCCGACGAGTTCGAGAGACTATTCGTCTGACCCTGAAGACAGCGTTGACAGCATGGCGTATGAGATGCCGGAAAGCGCCCGCGGCGTGCCGGGACCGATGCCCGCATTTTTCTATTCGGTGGCGCCGATGTCGCCGTCGCTGATGACTTTGCCGGGCAATTCGCCGGCTGACATTTTCGTCCATCCGAATCCATTCATGCCGGGCATCTCACCGCAGCGCTATACTTCGGCAGCCGACCTTGGACTTCAGGCGACGGATAACATCGATGCGTTGGTCGTCTTGGATCATGACGACAATCGCGTGTTCAACGAAGGCGACAAGATATTCTTCTCGCTGTCTCCAGGTTCACCTTCGCTGACGGGGACCAATGGGATTCCGAACGTCAGTTCCAATGGCGCCGCGGATATTCTCTCAGCGCAGTATGTCGATCCGACGACGGTGATCGTTGAAGTATTCGCGCCGGCAGCCGAGCTTGGTTTGATCGCCGATTCCGATAACGTAGATGCGCTCGAGATCGTGTTCTGCTCCGACCCGCTCGCCTGCGGTCTGGGTGCGGGCATTAGGCTGGTGCGTGGCGACTGGGACAACGACGGCGTCGTGGACATCAACGACTTCCCCGATTTCGTCCCGTGCCTCTCGGGTCCCGAAGAAGCGGATGTTTTAGCCGGGTACGACCCGGTCTGTCTGGACGTATTTGACTACGATTTCGATCGGGACGTCGATTTAGCCGACTTCCACCGGTTTCAATTCGTCTTTGCCCCTTAGCCGACTCGATTGGTAACGGTGGCAACTGCATCCCCTTGCCCCTGATCGTTGGATGAGATTTGGACACATGTGCGGGCTGTGCTCGCTCGATGGCTGCGCCGGTTTTTCGGGGCGCCAACTCCACTATTGTTAATACCGATGCGGGCGATTGAAGTGGGGTTGCCCATTTCGGTATGCTATGGGAATGGTGGTGTCGCTGGCGTGCGGGCTGGTGGTGCCAGATGGGGATTTGGTGTCACTCACCGCAGGTTCGCAATTGATTCGCGTTCGACAAGAGTGGCGGTCTTCAGAATCACGGGCCGTATGTTCGCCCGCACAGGTAATGGCCTAGGTGTGCATCGAAATTGGGTGGTTCCGTGGTTTCCGGCCAACACTGGCTTGGAGAGGGGAAGTCGTGAATAAAATCTCAAGTGTCATCGGATCCAGAGCAGCGGGTGTCTTGCTGCGAGCGTGCGTTGTTGCGTCGATGCTGGTTGGATCGACAGCGATGGCAGACGTTCGCCATTCGTTCATCTTCCAGGGCAGCCAGGTCGTCCCGCCATCCGGCAGCATCGCGGCGGGTCAGGGTGCAGCGACGCTGAATACGGCCGAAACCCAGTTGGCGTTCGCGGTTGTTCATGGCGTGACCGACGCGACGGCTGCCACGGTTCATGCCGCCGATGTGGGGAGCAATGGATCATCGGTGTTGTTCACGTTGACCCTGGTCAACGACACGACGTTCAACGGCACATGGATGATTGATTCAAACGGGATTGAGCAACTCAATGCCGGCCGACTGTACGTGCAGATTGAATCGAGTCTTTTTCCCAACGGCGAAGTGCGCGGTCAGATCGCGCTGAATCCGAACCCGGTTCCGGGTGATGTGATCATCACGGAGATTATGTACGACCCGCTTTCGCAGGAAGGTAATTTCCCGAACCCGCCCTTCGCAGCGAATCCCGAGTGGATCGAACTCTTCAATACAACGTTTACCGATATCCAAGTCGAGGGCTGGTTCTTTCAGGATGAAGATGTTGAAGACGCCGCGCCTTGTACTCCGTTGCAAAGCGGTTCGTTTCCGTCGTTTGTGCTTCGTTCGTTCCAGACCGTGGTGGTGATTCCGGACGGTGCAGAGCTCAATGGCGAAATTCCGAATGTTGCGGACTTTAAGACGGCGTGGAACCTGGGGCCTGAGGTCAACGTCATTCAGTTGAACGCGGACGGAACGACCGGCGGTGCCATTGTTGGGCGCAATCTTTCCAACAGTCCGGCCAACGACGGTTTTGCCAACGACCTGCCTCTCATACCGAATCCACCGGTGTGGACACCGTGCGGAATCTTCGAGCAATCCGACAACGAAATCCTGACGGTCAACGACGGCACGCAGATCATCGATGTCGTAAATTACGGTGACGAGTTTGACGATCTGGTCGGTCCGATGGATTGGCCCAACCCGCGACCGGGCGCCAGCATTCAATTGGTGCCGACGGATTATCCTGCCATTCCGACGCAGGACGTATCGAGCTTCACGGCGGCTGGCAATGACAATCCGCTGCACTGGATCGGCCATGACATTGGCGACCTTGCCGGAGGTAAGCAGCAGTCGGTGGCGGCTGGCGTTTACGAGGGCAATGACATCGGTTCGCCGGGATTCTTGTACGGGGCGTCCACGGGTAACCAGTCGCCGGTTTCAGTGGGCTCGCAGGTGCTCATGGGACCAAGTGGTGTCAAGGAAGTGGTCATGGACGGAACAGACAACACGCGTCCGTTCTTCGGCTTGCTGCTGTATCTCATCAAGACACTACCGCAGAACGGTGATCTCTACGCGGTGGCGGCTGGCGATTACCTGATCACGCCCACGGATGTTTCGGGCAACGGTTACCTGATGCCGATGATTCCGTTTGATCTTGTGCGTTATGAAAACAATGGCACGTGCGGAATGGATTCGTTTACGTTCTCGACGTTTGACGGCATCCTTGAATCGGATCCGGTGACGGTCGAGTTCTTCGTGCAGTGCGGTGACGTTGTGATCACCGAGATTATGTACAACCCGGATTCGACGGAGAACAATCCGTCGGAGGCGGAATGGGTTGAACTCTATAACAACACCGATTCGCCGATTGATTTGGCCGGTTGGTATCTGGCCGACGACGTCACCCGCAGCGGTGATTTCCCGTCATACATTCTTGGCGCCCGTTCGGCGGTGGTGGCGATACCGTTCGTCGGCGATGCCACTGAATATTCGAATGGTTGGGGATCGCAATATCTGCACATCACGTCCAACGGCGACACCGGTAACGGCGGCATCGCGGGGTCGAACCTTTCCAATGGCGGCGAGTCGTTGCGCATCATCAAGCCCGGCGGCGCAACAGAGTTGGTGACGGATGCCGTGTTCTTCAAGAGCGGTTTTGTGGATCCGCAGTGGCCGCGATTGAGTCCGGATGGACCCAGCATTTACATGTTGCCATCTGGGCCATACGAAGCGCTGGCCAACGATGATCCGTTCGCCTGGGACAAATCGATCAACGGCAGCGACGGTGCAGCGTTGGTTGAATTGACGACGGTCTACAATGGCGACGACATCGGTTCACCGGGCTTCCTGCAAGGACTTTTCCAGGGACCGTGCTTCCCATTTGGATTCAGTCACGACGGCAATCGCGATTTCGTGGTCGATGCCAAAGACTATGAGCATTACGATCTCTGTTCGTTCGGTCCGGATCAATCGACACCGCTGAACTGCGACTGCTTCGACTCGGACAGTGACGGCGATCTTGACTTGGTCGATTTCGCGTCGTTCCAGGCGAATTTTGATTGACCGTCGCAAACTTCATTTGAATCTCCAATTTCATTAGGGGTCAGGGCGATTGAAATTGCCCTGACCCATTTCTTTCGGCATCCTGCTTTCAGCGTGCCTTGCCTATGCGGGTGTGGTGTGCATATGGACTGAACGCGGCGGCTATGTCGTCAGCCAGAGATTCGGGTTGATTCGCCGCATGACCTTGCTAAGTTGGCGGGCTGACCAGCGCTCACCATCGAGCGAAATCATGTGGAGTCGTCGTAATGAAACTTTCAGATCGGGTGGAAGCCCTTGCAGAGTCGGCCACCTTGGCTGTTACGGCCAAAGCGGCTCAACTAAAAGCCGAAGGCGTTGATGTCGTCAGTTTTGGTGCGGGCGAACCGGACTTCGATACACCCGACAACATCAAGCAAGCCGCCATCCGCGCGATCAATGAAGGGCAGACCAAATACTCGAAGCCGGCAACAGGTATCGCGCCAGTCAAAGCCGCCATCTGCGAAAAGCTCGCCCGTGAGAATGAATTGAAATACGACCCGTCGCAGGTGATCGTCACGTCCGGCGGCAAGATGGCCTGCTATCTGGCGATCCAGGCGCTGATCAATCCGGGCGACGAGGTGATCATTCCCGTTCCGTATTGGGTCAGCTATCCCGAGATGGTCAAGCTGGCGGGCGGTGTGCCGGTGTTCTTGGAAGGTGACGAGAACGACAGTTTCAAGTTTTCGCCGGCGATGCTGGAGAAGGCGATCACGCCGAAGACGCGCATGTTGATCTTCAACTCGCCGAGCAACCCCGGCGGGTTTACGTATCATCCGGAAGAGGTGGACGCGATCTCGAAGGTGGTGACCAATCACGACGTGGTCGTGCTCGCTGACGAGATCTACGATCGGCTGCGGTATGGCGGTCAGGGTTTCAAGAGCTTTGCCGCGACCAGCGCGAAGGCGTACGAACAAACGCTGACACTGATTGGTGCGTCCAAGACGTATTCGATGACCGGTTGGCGTGCGGGTTATGTTGCCGGCCCTGTGCCGATCATCAAAGCGATGGCAAAGCTGCAAAGTCAGTCGACGAGCGGGGCATGCACCTTCGTTCAACACGGTCTGATTGAAGCGCTCACCGGAGATCAATCGGAAGTTGAAAAGATGCGCGTTGAGTTTGAAAAGCGGGCCGAGCATATCCACCATCGGCTGACCGCGTTGCCGGGTGTATCCTGCAACAAGCCGACGGGTGCGTTCTACGTGTTTCCGAATGTGTCGCGCACCTATCCCAAACTTGGCGTGTCGAATTCGGTCGAGTTTTCGCAAGTCGTGTTGGAAAAAGCCCATGTGGCTGTTGTGCCCGGCGCGGCGTTTGGGATGGACGCGTGCGTGCGTTTCAGCTTCGCGTGCAGCATGGAGCAGATCGACAAGGGGTTGGATCGGTTGGCGGAGTTTTTGATCTAGGCTTCCGACGAATCGAAATCGTCGGGGGCATCCAGATTACGTTCCGCCTGTAGGGCAGACCGTCGCGCTTGGGCCAAAAGCCAGATCATCGCAATCAACGACGCGGTTCCGCATAACCACTGCGAAGTTGATAGCGACCCCACGATTCCGCGCAGCTCTTCAGTCGAACGCCAGAATTCCGTGATCAGTCGCCCCGCGCCATAAATCGCCAGGAACCACGCCAGCCAGGTTCCGCGCCACCGCTCGCGATTCAGCGTGCCAAACACATAACATATCAAAAGCAGCACTGCGATTTCATACAGTTGCGTTGGATGCAGGGCGACACCCACTGGGGCGTCTGCACCATCGGGAAAAGTGACAGACCATGGCATTGTGCAGGGGACACCGTGACAGCATCCGTTGGCGAAACACGCGAGCTTGGCGATGATCATGGCGTACGGAAGGGCCGCGATTGAATAGTCGCGGGAATCAGCGTCGTTCTTTTTTGCCAGCACCACCCAAGCGAGCGCCATCGCCAAATAGACAAGCGGTCCGCCCCAAAGGCTCCAGCAATCTTTGCACGTCCAGTAGTGGAGCGTCATCAGGTTTTCGATGCTGAAACGATGGTCGATGATGTCGGAGAGAATGCGGGCGCCCGGGAACATCGCGACGAAGTACAGGGTTCCCAGAATCATCGCGCTGGACCACGGCTGACCGAATCGCCGCGCACGCGTTTGCAGGATGACGCCGTGCGCGATCACCCCGAGCGTGTAGATCAGGATGTAGGTCGGGATGCCGTAAACTTGCGGCCACATGGCGAAGGCCCATCGCTAAGAGGTCGAAAGCGTTTCTGACGAGATGGCTACTTCAGCGCGCCCGATTCGCGCCACCACGCGAGCGTCTTGGGGATGCCGGCGCTGAGCGGCGTTTGCGGATCGTAGCCGAGCAGTTCGCGGGCTTTGCTGATGTCGGCGACATAACGCATGACTTCGCCCGGGCGCGACGGTTCGTAGGTGACGTCGGGTTCCTTGCGCAGACCAAGTGAGATCAAATTGACCAGATCGACGAGCGTCCACCCTTGCCCATACGCGAGATTGATCGTCTGGTTGCAGACTTTGCCAGCCACCAATCGATCGATGCCCGCAAGCACGCCAGCCGCACAGTCGTCGACATAGGTGAAGTCGAGGACTTTCTGCTTGCCGAAAACCGTGATGGGTTGATCGTTGTTGATGAAGTCGATGAATAGCGGCGTGACGCGTTCCATGCGCTCGGCGTCATTGTCGTAGCGGCCATAAACGTTGCTGAAGCGGAAAACCAAATATGGCAGCTTGTAGCATTGGTAGTAGGAATAGACGAAGGCTTCGCCGGAGATTTTGCTGGCGCT
>JAUIEW010000002.1 GCA_030429365.1 Phycisphaerae bacterium | reverse complement strand
GCGTAGAACTGCACCCGTGGTGGGGACCGACGGCATTGCGCAATGTGCTGGACGAGATGCGCGGTAAGGATGCGGCTAGACCAAACGCCGAATCCAAGACAGGCGACGAGAAGTAAATTGCAATGTAGGGTGGGCCATGCCCACCCTACGATGTTGCTAGCCCTTTGGAATCACTTTCATCGGGTCTTTGGCGCAGGTTTCCTTGCAGTGGGCTGAACAGAAGTGGAGGGTGTAACCTTCCAGCTTCAATTCATTTTCGGCTTTGCCGTCCATGCGAAGGGCGCACGTCGCGCACTTGTTGACGACCATGTCGGTCTCACCGTCGGCGGCATCGGCGGCGGCCAATCTTGCTTTGAGTTCGCCTTTCTGATCGGCAGGTGTTTCCTTGGGGGCTTTGTCTTTGCTGCACGCGCCGAGAAGGAGCATGCCGGCAAGGCAAATTGTGCTGAACACTTTGACTGGATTTCGAGTCATTATTCAAACTCACTTTCAAACAAGCGGAAATGGATTCGCCGCGCTGATTGTGCGCGGATTATGTCGAGCGTAACGACACTCGAACGTGGCAACAAGGGGTCGGCTGCACGAAGCGACATTCTCGACGCAGAACCGTTGCGTGATTTCGCCTAAGGTCCAACAGCCGCAGGGAAGAAATACGGCAGAATCACCAGCGCCATCGCGATGAAGCTGATCACCTGCGCGATGCGTGCGCCGATGTGACCGGTCGGTCCCGCGAGCGTCTTCGCGGAAAGCGCCAACGCAAACCACACGCCGCCAATCAACATGCCCGAACTGAGCAAGCTGAACGGACCGCCTCAGCCAAACGTGCATCGCATCGTCGCGCCGGCTACCGCGACCAACGATGACACTATCGCAAGCAGATTCTGCATGATGCTCTCCCGATCGCCTCGTTCTATGTGTGTATTCAAGGATACGCCTGGGATATTTCAAGTAAATCGACCAAATCGAGTGGCGTATTTATGGTCTGTTATGGGTCGATCGTAGACGTACAATGTGCGGATGAGCCGTGAATCCGTCAAACCTTCTGCCCCGCGCGGTGCGATCCTTGCTGGATTCGCTGTGCTGATTGCGTTGATCCTCGTCGCACATTGGCCGGTGCTGTCGGCTGAGGCGCTCTCGCTGGATGATTCGGAATTCCTGACGAACAATCGGCTGGTGCAGAACCCGAGTTGGGATTCGGCTCGGACGTTTCTCACCGAGGTGCTCGAACCTTCCACTGTTCGCGGATACTACCTGCCCGTTTCGATGATCTCGCTGATGGGCGACTATGCGATGGGTGGGCGTCCCGACAATCTTCGACCGTTTCGTCGCACGAGTTTGATGCTGCATGTGGCCAACTGCGTGCTGCTGACGCTGCTGTTGGGTTGGCTCTTTGGATGGGGCGTTCCGGTGTTTGCAGCCGGGTTGTTGTATGGACTGCATCCGATCACCGTTGAGCCGGTGGTGTGGGTCGGTGAACGCAAGACGTTGTTGGCCGCTTTCTTTGTGCTGCTCGCGATGTTGGCCCACGTGCGTCATACGAAGGTCGGCGGATGGCGATGGATTGTGGCGGGGGTGGTCGCTTACGCGCTGGCAATGATGTCCAAACCGACGGCTGTCATGCTGCCGCTGCTGCTGATTGTGATGGACGGTTGGCCGCTCGATCGCCTCAACAAACGAGCGATCGTCGAAAAAGTGCCACTGTTTGGCATCATGCTGCTGTTTTCGGTGATCGCGTGGATGTCGCACGAGCGAACTGCTGGCTTTCTTTCGCAGGAATCGCCGGCTGCGGTTAATCGCGTGTTTTTGGTTTTGTATCTGTGCGGGTTTTATGCGTCGAAGCTTTGTTGGCCCGTCGACCTGACGCCGATCTATTCGATCCCCAATCCGCTTTCGATCACGCATCCGCTGGTCATCATTGGCTTTCTGTTGATCGTCGGCGTGGTCCTGCTTGCATGGCGACTTTGGAAGCGTTCGCGATTCATTGTTGGCGGGGTTTTGTTGTTCGGGTTGGCGTTGGCTCCGACGATGGGCGTGGTGCGTTATAGCTGGGTGACCGCATCGGATAAATACGTTTATCTGCCCGCGTTTGGATTGGCGATGTTGGATGCGTGGCTACTCGTTTTCCTATGGAATAAGGTCCCTTCGAAAAATCGCGCCGCACTTGTGGGCGTGATTGTCGCGATTCTCGGATTGGAGTTCGCGGGGACGCGGATGGCGCTCGGGCATTGGCGCGACACGGAGTCGCACTTTCGATACCTCGTCGCGCAAGCCCCCGGGCATCCGATGGCCCACTATGGTCTTGGGCAGAATCTGCACCGACAGAAGCGCTACGTCGATGCCGCAAAGCAGTACGATAAGGTGCTGCAAGTTGCGCCGAACTACGCCGAAGTGCATCACGATCTGGGCGTCTGTCTGTTTGAACAGGGTGTGTTCGATCAAGCGATTGCGGAGTATCGCCGGGCGATTGAAATCAAGCCGGACGTCAGCGAGTTTCATCGGTCGCTGGGTGTTGCGCTGGCTCGTGTTGGCGACAACGATGGGGCGACGGCATCGCTGC
The DNA here is from genome assembly GCA_030429365.1 of Phycisphaerae bacterium. GTDB lineage: Bacteria > Planctomycetota > Phycisphaerae > UBA1845 > UBA1845 > UBA1845. The sequence continues at coordinate 60,613 of JAUIEW010000002.1, read as the reverse complement.
ATCGCGCGATCGAACTCGATCCGAAAAACGCGAACGCCCATGCCGACCTGGCCAAAACGCTTTACGGAATGGGCGATTCTGCCGGTGCGATTGAAGGCTTTCGTCGCGCGTTGGCACTTGACCCGGGCTTGGTCGTCGCGAGAAACGGGCTCGGGGTTATGCTGGCCGAGACGGGCGACGTGGACGCTTCGATCGTTGAGTTTCTCGCGTGTTTACAAGCCGAACCGAACAATGCCGAGGTGCACAACAGCTTGGCCAACTCGTACTTGAAGAAGCAGGAGTTTGATAAGGCGCTCGGGCATTACCAACAAGCCGTCAAAGCCCAGCCCGACTATGCGGTTGCCCATCACAATCTCGCCGTATTGCTAGTGAGCCTGAAACGGACGGACGAAGCGATCGAGCAACACCTGTTGGCGATTAAATCCGACCCGAACTATCTCGAAGCGCGGTTGAACCTGGCCAACCTTTACGCCGGGTCGCAACGTTTCGATGAAGCCGGGGTGCAACTTCGCAAAGCGATCGAAAGTCATCCGGACATGCCGGCTGCTTACAACAATTTGGCTACGATTCTGCGCTGGCAAGACCGCATCGAGGAAGCGGCTGACGTTTATGCCAACATGGTTCGCCTGAGGCCCAACGATGCCGACGTGCTGTACACGATGGGTAAACTTCATTTGCATCTTGAGCGTACGGATGAGGCAATCGCCTGTTTCAAGCGGGCGTTGGAACTCAATCCCGAGCATGAGCGCGCCCGCGCTGAGTTGGACGCACTTCAACAAACGCCATCGCCAGCTATTCCTTAGTGGTTTTGACTCGCCCGTCTGAATCATGTTGGCCGGCGCCATTGCCTTTGATACGATTCCCCCGGGCCGGACCCACCTGTTCGAAACTTGATGACCTCTTTGAGGAAAGGGACACAAAATGACACGAGGAACGTTACGACTTGCGCTGGTGGCGATGTGCGGAATCGCGTTTGGGGCGGCATTGGTGGCACACGCTGATGACGATGATGATAAGCCCAAGGGGCACGGGTTCATGAATGATCCGAAGATGGCCGCCATGATGAAGTACTCGCAACCCGGTCCGGAACACGGGGCGATGCAGCAGTTGGTCGGCGACTGGGATCAGCAGGTGAAGTGGCGCATGTCGCCCGACAGCCCATGGACGACCTCCGAAAGCGAGTGCGAGAACGAAATGGTGCTGGGCGGAAGATTTCTGCGTTCAACGATCGAATCCGATGAAGATGACGGTTTCGAGTACCACGCCATCGGGTACATGGGATACGACACGTATCGCAAAAAATACGTTTCGACGTGGATGGACAACATGACCACGATGATCAATTTCTCGGACGGCAGTTATGATCCGACGGCCCGCATGTTCATGTTCCTGGGCACGACGCCCGACTTCGAAACCGGCAGAACCAAGCACTATCGCAGCCAGTTGACCATCCATCACAAAGACGCGATGACCGAGCAAGTCTATGAAACGGACGACAACGGTCAGGAGTTCTTGAGCTTGGAGATTCATTACAAACGCGACTGATGCGTTTTTGAATGATTACTCCACGCTCGCCTGATATTGCTCGCGGGTGATGCGGTAGAGCACGTGCGGCAGTTCGGCATGAATGATGTCGCGCTCGTAGGTCATGTGCAGTTTTTCCATGACCCGGCGCGACGCTTTGTTTTCGTGCAGGGTGAACGCGACGACGTTTTGCATCTGCAACCGATTGAACGCGATGTCAGCCGATAGCGCCGCGATTTCGGTGGCTCGGCCCTGACCCCAGTGCGAAGCGGGAACGGCGTAGGCGATTTCGATTTCCGGTTCGCCGTCCTGGGTGAGTTTGCGAAGTCCGCCTCGACCTGCGAATTGGCCGGTTTCCTGGTCGAAAAAGCACCAAAGACCGAAGCCGTGTTCATCCCAATGGGCAACGTTCTTGTCGAAACCTTCGCGGATTTTGGCGACGGACTGAACGCCGCCGAGGGTGGCCATCACCTTGGGATCTTGATAGAGCGCGACGAGGTGTGCGAAGTGCGGTTCGGCGATGCGCTCTGCGCGCATGCGCCGGGTGTTCGCGGTTTCGATGGATGGCGCGGTCATCGTTGAGTCTTTTATTATCCAACGACTTGGTGGGCACGGCCCACCCTACACTAGTCCAACCAAGACTTGGGTTGTTTTAGCCGTTGCGGTGTGTATTCCTCGGTGACGAAGGTCAGGTTCTTGCTGCAGAGCGCTTCGACTTCCATCTTGAAACCGTTCTTGACCATTCGCTTGATTTCTTTTTCCCACGCTTTCTTACCAGCAAACCACGGGTAATTCAGGATCTGCTTGGCCCGCTTGATGTCGTTGCCGTCGAGCTCGATTTTGACGTCGTCGGTCAGGTCGAAACGATCGTAGTCGAAGCTGGAGACGCCGATGAAGCGGGCGTTCGGGACGGCCATCCTGGAGGATTCAAACGCAAGATTGATCGACCCCTGCTTGATGACGGAGTAGATGTAGTATCCCCACGGGTCGTTATCGAGCAGGCAGACGACGGGAAGTTTGAGTTCATCGTGCAGGCGATAGAGCATCCGGCGCACGCCGCGTGACGGCTGGCCTCCACCGTGCGTGAGAATGCAGCGGTGTTTCTCCCAGAAGCGATCTTCCACGAAACGACGCCAAACCGTGTCTTTTTCGACATGGAGAACGTACTTGGCTTTGCACTTTTTGAACTGGATGACGTTCGGTTCGACGATACTCGGGATGGCGTAACCACCGCTGCCGAGTTTGGTGGCATCGATGGTGTCACCGCTATCGACGAAGGTCAGTTCACCGATGAGCGCGCCCTTGCTGCCGGCGAAAACGTGCAGTTCTTCGCGCAGGGCTTCGAGGGCGACTTCCAAGTCTTCGATCACCGGATCCGACTCATCCTGGCTGTCGAAGGTTTTCTCCTTCGTGCCTTTGATCGTGTGCTTGGCGAGATAATAGATCTGTCGAATGCTGGCTGTCTTGTCGGCATCGACGAGTTCTTTGCACTTGCTGGCGACGAGCAGTGTCTGCATGAAGCGTTTGGCTTGGCCGTAGTTAAACAGGGCACGTTGCTGGCAGCGGTCGCCCATTTCGATGTAGCGCGTTTTCGGGTTGAAGCTGACGTTGCTCAGCGCGCGAATGGGAATATCGATCGCCGGTTCGCGCCGCCCAAACGCATTTTCCACGACGGATTCGGCCAGGCCTTCGAGCTTGGCGGTGGTCTTGACGCCGTTGGATCCCCGTTTGGATCGCTTCTTGGTCACGGTCTTGGGGGACTTGCTTGCCGACTTCTTCTTTGCGGTGCTTTTCTTTGTTTTCTTCTTGGCCATTGATTGCGATCGACTGTTTGAATCGGGTTGATCCCGGGGGTTTCTGCGGTCGGGTTACTTGCGTTTCTTTTTCTTCTTGCCGGTTGGCTTGGCGTTCTTGGCGCCTTTGGACTTTTTGCTTTTTTTCTTTGATTTCTTGGCGCGGACTTTGCGTTCGGTGACGGATTCATCGTCGCCGGCGAACAATTCCATCTGACCGGGCGGTGCTTGTTCGGATTCGCCCAGCACGATGGTGTTGTCCATCTCCGAATCGCTGCCTTTGCGCTTCGCGATGATCTTGCCGTGATCGTCGAATTCCATGTCAGCCGCTTCGGTCGCGCGGGCTGCCAAGTCGCTGAGTGCGTTGCGCAGGTCGTCTTTGTTGCAGACCGTCATCGCCCGGCAGGACTCGACAATCTCATGGATGTAGCGGTGAAACACGTCACGGCGCTGGGCAAAGTGCGAGCGCTTCTTCTTGCGACGAATATACGTGCCAAGGCGCCGCCCACACTCGGATAAGCCGAGTTTGATCTCCTTGCGAATCTCATCGTAGTCGGCGATGGCCTCTTTCGATTCCGACGTGAACGGAACCCAGACGCTGGCCATGTGGATGAGCACGACGAACGGCGCTTGCGGCAACGACGATCGCGACTGCGACAAGCCGTAGTTGTTCCACTTGGTATCGACGACGCTTTTGAACGTGCAGCATCCGCTTTGTTGATAGAGCAGCGGTACGCGGTTGGCGAAGCGAATGACGCGGGCGGTGGGGGGTTGTTTGCTTTTTTCATCACCGTTGCCATTGTTATCGAGCGAACCGAGTTGTCCGCCGAACGCCATCCCAACTTCGATCTGAAACGGGTTACCGCGATAAACGGCTGGCGGGCGCGTCGATGCCGTGTAGAACTCGGCTTTGATCCCTTTGAGTAAGCCATTGAGAATCGCTTCCGCGCCGATGGGTGCGAGGCAGTTGGTACTGGGGGCGCGGAGTTTGGTTTCCTGGAGGACGTTGTAGATCTTTTCGATGTCGCTCGGGCCGACGCTTTGGAGCCATGTGCGCTGGGTCAAGCCGGATTTGGCGCAAACCTCCTTGGCGATCTTCGGGCTGACCCGCGAGAACTCTCCGCTCAGAAATGCCCCCAGTTGCTTCGCGCTCGTCTCCTTGACCATCTTCATCAGGATGCCGAGTTCAACGCCATGCGGATGCGGCTTGATCTCTTCGGTTTGTTCCGGAAGTTCGTCGACATTGCGCAGATACTCGACGACTTTTTTGTCGGGACCTTTAAAGACGATCGTCGTATGCGGGTTGGCGATCGCCGTCAGTTCGATGTACTCAGCCACGCTTTGGCGGCCTTTGTTGTAGCTGGCCACCATCTCGATTTCGATTTCCGTCCCCCGATCCCACGGTACATCCACAGTTTTGTCGGCGATGATGTCGGGTTTGTTTTTCTTGGTATCGATCGCGAGTTTGTAGTGATGCGCCGGTTTGCCCTTACCGGTGCGGCTGATGATGCTGACCGGTTTTCCGGTGGTGATCAGTCCATACATGCCAGCCGCACTGATGCCGATGCCCTGTTGGCCACGCGACATTTTGAGGCGATGGAACTTGGAGCCGTAAAGAAGCTTGCCGAAGATGTTGGGAATCTGGGCTTTGACGATGCCGGGCCCGTTGTCGCGGCAGATCATGCGGAAGCGGTCTTCAGCCAGTTGTTTGATTTCCAGGTAGATTTCCGGAAAGACGCCGCCTTCTTCGCACGCATCGAGGGCGTTGTCGACGGCTTCCTTGACGCTGGTCAGCAGCGCTTTTCGTTTGTTGTCGAAACCGAGTAGATGGCGGTTGCGTGCGAAGAATTCGGAGATGGAAATCTCGCGCTGCTGCTTGGCCATCGTCTCCGCGGACGCGCGGGATGTGCGACTCTTCTTTTTACTCACCTTGCCTGCCTTGATACGGGTTAACGTTTCGACACTGCTGGAAATCGAAGTTTGCGGTTGGAGTTGGATGTCTGTCTGGGCTGTGATATCTGAGTCCAGACACGCACCGCCCGCCCGCTGATCTTCCATGATCCTGCTTGCCTCCATGCCTCGAGCGATTCGGTTTGAATCGATTTGAGGTGTTTCGTTGTGGGGCTTATCCTAACGTCGAAGATGCAAAGATAACAGCATGTCGATGCGCACAAAAGTTGGCGTCACTGATGCACGAAAACACCCCATGGCGTCGTAAGCGTTTTGTGGACAAAAGCTTCGGAACCACGCCGCAAAACGTGTTGATTGGCGACATTTCACACTGGTTTTTCCACACGGTTCGTGTAGAATAACCGCTTGGCCGCCGGCGCGGTCAATCATTCATAACTGCAATTATTATAAAGCTTTACGTTTAATCGCACACGATTCATCAGCATCATAACGAATTCGCGGAAACCCGCTCGATTCGTTTTCTGGATATTTGCATGTCTTCAATTGCTGCACCTGAGTGGAAAAGCATTCTGGACCGGATCCGGGCGCTGCATCCAGCCCTGATTCGCGGCTGGTTCAGCACACTCAAACCAATCGATCTGTCGGGGGGCGTTCTGCGCATTCGCGCGGGGAATCTCAAGCAGGTTCGGTATCTCGATGACGAGTGTCGGCCCGCGTTTATCGAAGCCGCCCAGGGTGTTCTCGAGCAACTGGTCACGACAACCTTCGAGACCGACGCCCCCAACGAGATCGCCGACGACGAAGGCTACCCGCTTTCGATTTCTGAAAACAACCAGCTCCAACTTAACGACGATTATGTGTTCGACAATTTCGTCGTGGGAGCCGGCAACCGGATGGCGCATGCTGCGGCAGTCGCCGCGGCTGAGAACCCGGGGCAGGTTTACAACCCACTTTTCATCCATGGCGATGTGGGTCTGGGTAAGACGCACTTGCTTCAAGCGATTTGCCACGAAACACGGCGACTCGGGACGTGTCCGACCACGCTCTATATTTCATGTGAGACATTTGCGAATCACTTCATCGAAGCAGTCGAGCGCGGCGCGATGAATCAGTTTCGTTTTCACTACCGCCACGTTGATCTCCTGGTCATCGATGACATTCAGTTCCTCGGCGCCCGCGAGCGCAGCCAGGAAGAGTTCTTCCACACGTTCAATACGCTGCATCAGTCGCAGAAGCAGATCGTGTTGTCGGCTGACTGCTCGCCATCGGAGATTCCGACGCTTGAGAATCGGTTGGTGAGTCGCTTCAAGTCAGGGCTGGTGGCTTCGATCGATGCGCCATGCATGGAAACGAGGATGGCCATCCTCCGCAAGAAGTCGCGCCTCCGCTGCATCGAGGTGCCGGAAGACGTCATTGAATATGTCGCGACCAACATCCACACGAACATTCGCGATCTTGAAGGCGCGCTGCTGCGACTGGATGCGATGAGCCAGGCGTCTGACGGTACGATCGATATGGACCTTGCGCGGCGGGCGCTGGCGGATGAAGCTGAGGCTTCCGCGATTTCGATTCAGCAGATCATCGACGTGGTCACGCGTCACTTCGGGGTGCGGGTCAAAGACTTGCAGAGCAAGAAGCGTCCGAAGTCGATCAGCCATCCACGACAGGTTTGTATGTATCTGGCCAGGGAACTGACGGAGCACAGCCTTGAGGAAGTGGGCGGATATTTTGGCGGCCGCGACCACTCGACGGTGCTGCACGCGAATCGAACGATCAAGAAAATGATCGACACCGACGCCAAGGTGCGCCGTTCGGTCGAAAACCTGCGGGCGGCACTGCGGGCTCAGCAAAACGGCATAAGCTAATATGGATGCGGTAGATGCGCGGCGATTCGCCCTTGTGCACAACGGTGTTTGAGATATCACCAATGCCAATGCCAGCTGTCAGTTACGCAGTGAATGAATGGCCAGTGACTCACAGGTTTCCACAGGTGTGTGGACAGTTTCGAGTCGCCAGTGAGTGAAGCCGAAGCTGCCAACGCTGGGACTGACAGGTTATCCACGTGTTGGTTGGCCCGCGAATTTCGCTTAAGATATGGTCAAGCAAAAGCTTACCCATATCGCACGAACAAATGCCGCGTTTGTAACAGGGCATAGTAATAAGAAGTTTTTTATAGATTAGACTAACACACTAAACCCCTAAAGAAGTTTACAACAAAAGGTCAACGTTCATGAAAGTCCGAATGAACCGGCAGGAACTTGCCGAAGCATTGGTCGCAGTCGGATCGGTGGCAGCATCACGCACTCCGAAAGAGATTCTCGAATGCACCATGATCGAAGCACACAAGGATCACTGCGTGCTCATCGCGACCAACCTGGAGATCGGTATCCGCTATACCGTCGCGCAGGTCGAAGTCGATGAAACCGGGCCCGTCGTGGTCGCCGCCGACAAGCTGACGCAGATCGTGCGCGAATCGACGGACGAGGTTCTTGAGTTCAGCTCGGACGACAGCATCTGCCACGTTCGTGGAACGGGTGCCCACTATCAGATCTACACCAAGCCGGCAGCAGAGTTCCCGCCCACTGCCGAGCTATCGGGTAAGCCCGACCTGACCGTCGATGCCGGTTTGCTTCGCCGCATGTCGGAATGGACGGTCCTGGCGGCTGCCCGCGAGAACACGCGCTACGCCATCAACGGTGTGCTCTGGGATCGCAAGGGCAAGGAACTCGTGATGGTGGCGACCGATGGTCGGCGGCTGTCGCAGGCCAAAGGCAAGTTGGAGTCGGCAGACGGCGGCAATCTGGAGAACATCGTTCCGGTCAAGACGATGGGGATCTTCCAGCGCGTGCTCGGACCGGCTGACTCCACCGTGGCGATCAAAGCAACGGGCAACCAGTTGGTGTTCAAGACTGCGAAGGCGACAATCAGCACGAGTCTGGTCGAAGGGCAGTTCCCGAAGTACCAGGACGTGATTCCGGCGAAGGGGGACCGGGTCGCGACGATGAAGACAGCCGACCTGCTCAGCGCGGTGAAGCGTTCGGCGCTTTTGACCAACGAAGAGTCGAAGGGCGTGCGGATGGCATTCTTTGCCGACCATTTGAAGCTGACCAGTCGAGCCCCGACCCAGGGGGAATCGACGATTGAGATTCCGATCGAATATGCCGGCGCGGATATGGAGATCGGATTCAACCCGACGTTCCTGGTCGAAGCGCTGCGGGCGATTTCGGCTGAGGAAGTTCGATTTGAGATGAGTGAATCGAATCGTCCGGGCGTGCTGCGTGGTGACGAGGGCAATTTGTACGTCGTGATGCCCGTGAACCTGTCCTAAACCGGATGTGGTTTTGGGCCGGGATTTGACCCTTGGCTGAACAACCCAGAGACGACATTTCCCCCAGTCAGTTGCACTGGTGTCACGCCAATCGGCAGACGCGAACGCGCACAAAATCGATCGGTTCGTTGGCGGCGAAGATGTCGGCTGACGTGGGCCGAACGGCGTCACATGAAGTGGCGGTTTTTGAGGCGATATCAGCCGTCGTGGACGACGAATTTCGGCGGTACTGCCGTTATGGGGGAATGTCGGCTGGCAGCGTGGTTATATTGGTGAATCCAGCCGATGCGCGGTATCATAGCGTCATTCGAACGAAGTGGCATTTGCAGCTTCGCGAGCATCTCGAACGGGTGTGTCGGGGAACGTTGATCCGGCGAATTCGGTTCGAGTTGGGGACGGATGGGGCGACGTTCCAGACGACCATTCCTGATTGAGATTCGTACGCCAGATATCCTGTACGGCAGGTGTCACGTACGGCAATGCAACGATTTCCAGCGGTAGCGATACTGAACAAACGATGAGTGAAGCAGCGAAACATCCAGGCCCGATCGAGACGACTTCGGTTCCATCCAGCGACCCTGCGCCGACTGATGCGGCAAACCCGCCGGCGAAGGGGAAGGCGGCTGACTATGACGAAAGTCAGATCACGGTGCTGGAGGGGCTGGCAGCCGTCCGCAAACGCCCCGCGATGTACATTGGCGGTACCGGGACGAACGGTCTTCACCATTTGATTTATGAACTCGTCGACAATGCGATCGACGAAGCGATGGCTGGGTACTGCACGAAGATCCTTGTGAAGCTCAACGCCGATGGCAGTTGCACCGTCGTTGACAATGGCCGCGGCATTCCCGTCGGTCCGATGAAAAACAACGCCAACCCGGCGCTCAACGGCAAGCCGGCGCTTGAGGTGGTGATGACCGTGCTGCACTCGGGCGGTAAGTTCGACCAAAGTGCGTACAAGGTTTCGGGTGGATTGCATGGCGTCGGCGTCAGTGTGGTGAACGCGCTGGCCGAGTGGATGGAAGTCACCGTTGAACGTGACGGGAAGGTCCATTCGATGCGTTTCGAGCGCGGCGACGTCACCCGCGAACTTTCGGTGGTTGGCGAGACGTCCAAGAGCGGGACGCGCATCGAGTTTGCGCCAGATCCGCAGATTTTCCCTGAGATTGTGTTCAAGCTCGATACGCTGGGTGTGCGGCTTCGCGAGTTGGCGTATCTGAACGAAGGCCTCAGCATCGAGGTCTTGGATGAAACGTCGGGCAAGGAGATGTCGTTCTGTTTTGACGACGGCATCAAACAGTTTGTTTCGCACCTGGCTGGTGGGGCTGAACCGATCCACCGCGACGTGATCAAGCTGAAAGCCGAAGACCCCAAGCAGGGCCTGGCGTGTGATATTGCGTTGCAATATTCCGACAGCTACACCGAGAACATTCTCGCGTTTGCCAACAACATCAAGAACATCGACGGCGGCATGCATATGTCGGCGTTCAAGAGTGCGCTGACGCGCGTGGCCAACAACTACGCGAAAAAGAACAACCTGGTGAAGGGTTCAGTGATTCCGTCGGGCGACGATTGGCGCGAAGGCTTGACGGCTGTCATCAGTGTGAAAGTGCCAAATCCGCAGTTCGAATCGCAGACCAAGGTGCGTTTGCTCAATCCGGAAGTCGAGACGTTTGTGCAGCAGACGGTTAACGAGCAGCTTCGCAACTTCCTCGAAGAGAACCCAGCCGACGCGAAGAAAATCGTGCAGCGCGGGGTGAATGCAGCGCAGGCACGAGAAGCCGCGCGGAAGGCCCGCGGCCTTGCCCGCAAGAGTGTGATGAGCACGGGCGGATTGCCCGGAAAGCTCTGGGATTGCAGCTCAAAGAGTGCGGAAGGCACCGAGATTTATCTCGTCGAAGGTGATTCAGCTGGCGGCAGCGCCAAGCAGGGGCGCGATTCGCGAACGCAGGCGATCCTGCCGCTCAAGGGTAAAATCTTAAACGTCGAAAAGGCGCGCATCGACAAGATGCTGTCGCACGACGAGATCGCGCACATCATCAAGGCGATGGGCTGCGGTATCGGCAAAGATGAATTCGACGTGGCCAAACGGCGTTACGACAAGCTGATCATCATGACGGACGCCGACGTTGACGGCAGCCACATTCGCACGCTGCTGTTGACGTTCCTGTTCCGGCACATGCGGCCTTTGATTGAAGAAGGGCGCGTGTACATCGCTCAGCCGCCGCTCTATCTGCTGAAGCGCGGTAAGAAGGAGCAGTACGTTCTCAACGAGTCGGTGATGAATGGCATGCTCACCGATCTTGGCCTGGATGAAACAACGCTGCTGATTCGCGATATCTCGGGCGGGAATGCTGCGGATCGCGAGATTCAGGGCGACGAACTGCGCAAACTGCTTGAAATTTTGGATGGAATCGACCAGCACCGTCAGTTCCTCGAGCGGCGCGGCATCGATTTCAAATCGATCGTTCAGAATCATCGCGGCGAAGCCGGCCAACTTCCCACGATTTTCGCCGAAATTCATAGCGAAGATGATGCGGTTGCGGAGCGGCGCTTCTTCCACGATGAAGCCGCCTTGACCGCCTATCGCAACGATCTGGCGCAAAAAGTTGAACGCGTTGATCTGATCGAAGCGCGGCATATGGCTGTTGCCCGTTCGAACAATGGCGACGAAGAAGGCGATGCACTTTCAGACACCTACATCGTTCGCCACGAGTTGTCGGAGTGTCGTGTGCTCGATTCGCTGATTAAGCGCTTGAAGGATATGCAGGTCGATATCGAAGATTACTTCGCGGCCCGCGAGCAATTGGTCACCGGTGAACTGACGCCCGCGAGATACTTGTTGAGGCAGGGGGAACATGCTCCCAACGAACTCGACAATCTCGCCGACGTGTTGGCTGGCGTTCGCCGTCTGGGCGGCAGCGGCATTACGCTCAAGCGCTTCAAAGGTCTCGGCGAAATGAACGCGGAGGAACTGTGGGAAACCACCATGGATCGTTCCAAGCGAACGCTGCGCCGCGTGACCATCACCGATGATCCCGACGATGCCGAGCAGTTGGCACTCGATGCACAGGAAGCCGATCGCATGTTCCACGTGCTGATGGGTGACAGCGTCGAAGAGCGTCGCCGCTTCATCGAAGAGAACGCGATCAACGCGCAGAATCTCGACGTCTGACCCCACCCCACAATCACAGTTTGGGCTGATTCACACCAGTTTCCGCGGGGCACAATCAGCATCTCAACGACGGTCCAACGACTCGCTTGCGGCTGTGCATTACGCCGTTTCGACCGAGTTGTCCGCAGGCTCAATCGCGCTGTTCGGGCAGTTCCCATAACATGTGATAATAGTGTTAATATCATGTGATAAAAGAGGTTGTAATCATTTGTGATTGCCATTTGCCTCGGCCCAATCCGTGGTTATCATACGGGTGGAAGAAGCGTCAGGACGGCTGTCCGGGGGGATAGCCGTGGGGAAGAAGCTCCCACCACATCGATGCTCAAGTTGGGCTTCAATCCTCTCGTATCTCTGCCGCCTCGTTTGGCTCTTCGCGAATTCAGGCAATTTACGCGAGTAGGGGAACTGGGGTATGGGATCAAATGTCAAAGGGCGTCAATTGCCTTGTGTGTTGATGGACGTCAACACGCAGAACGATTTTCTGCGGGCGGATGGCGCGTGTCCAGTTGATGGACGCGAAGAACTCGTTCGATCGCTTCGGCGCATGGTGGCATGGGCGAAGCGGAATCACGCCCCAGTCATCTCTTCGGTTGATTGTCATCGCGATCGCGAAGTTCGTTTTACGCGTCTGCCCGCCCACTGCATTGATGGCACCCCTGGCCAACAAAAGATCGACTTCACCTTGTTTGGCAGCTACGTCAAAGTTGAGGGCGATAACACACTTGTCGTTCCGATCGATCTGTTTCGAAATCATCAGCAGGTCATTTTCCGAAAACGCACCACCGATTTTCTTGCAAACCCCAAAGCCGACCGTTTCATCAGCAGCTTGCCGGCGACGAACTATGTCGTCTACGGTTTGGGCATAGAAGGATCGGTCAAGTCGATTGCGCTCGGTTTGCTTGCCCGGCATAAACATGTGACCGTTGTCGTCGATGCATGCGGTAGTTGGTGTGCGTCGGATGCGGAGCAGGCTTTGCGTTTGATGGACGCAAAGGGAATTGAACTGACGACGGTGGATCAGTTTGTCGCCAATCAACTGCCACGGCCGATTCGTTACCCCAGGGTTCGCATCGGGCAAGTCTCACTTCGCAATGGCATGTACGCATCGCTCGTTCGCCCGTCGGCTGTTGTCGACGAGAATGGCGAGAAGACGAACGGCCGATCCAATGACAAGTCGGGTCGTGCAGCACCTCGGACAAGCGGCGCCAGCGTGAAGGCCAATGGCCGCCCGGCCCGCGGTTAGTCAACAAAACCCAAACCAATCATCCATGGTCGTTTCAGACGGATGCGATTTCTGGCGTCCTTGCGCGCGAGAATTGGCCGAAGATCGCTGAAATCTTCGCACAAACGGGCGTCTTGCTCCACGATTTCGGACCGATATACTGGGCGATTCTGCAGGGCGATCTTCGCGAGCGCCCAGCCGGCTGCGTGCCCAAGTGGACTAAGGGGGCGGATTGCAAATCCGTTATTCGTCGGTTCGAATCCGACCGCAGCCTTTCACTTCGAATGTCACCTGATTCGATCAAAGTCCTTTAGCAGAATCAAAGCCCAAGTTGCATCCGGACGATCGTCTGTGCGCTGAAGTAAAAACAAGAAAGGGAGGCGCGGTTTGAATGCGCCTCCCTTGTTTACTTATTGACCGACATCTATTCGGATTTGAGTTCGTTCAATGCGTCGATCGATGCATCGAGGAACCCGAACACGAAGGATGGGTTGTGGGCGGCTTTACTGCCGTCGTTGTTTCCGAGGTTCCAGTTCCAACCGGCTTTGATCAGTCGAGCGTCCGCGAAGTCATAGAGTCGGCCAAGCTCGACATTGCCGGGCCCGAAGACCATGACGCTGGACATGGTGACTGGTCCGATCACCGTGGAATCAGTCAGCGTGACGGTGATGGCCTGTTGACCGTGGTATGAACCGAAATCAATGTTTGATATTGGCGTTTCGTCAGTGAGTGTGGCTTCTCCGCCCAGGTCGATCGAATTACCCAACAATTCCTGCTCGGAGATCAGGTTGAGAATCGCTTCTTCGACCAGGAGTTTGAGTTGGTCGCTCGTGGCGTTGAATGCGATTTCGATGTTGTCACTTGTCGGGATCTCGGTGTGGCAGGAAGCGCAGACATTCTTGGATGCAAAGAACGTATGGTTGGTGCCGCCGAGATTGTATGACAGAACGTCTGGCGGAGGCGTCTCCACCATATGGCATGCGACGCACGTATCCTCAACGAACGAGTGCGCCCCGCGAATTCCGACCTCGACGAGGAATGCGTTTTCACCCATGAGCACGTCGGCTTGTGCCGAACCGTGAGGAGCGCGTCCTGCTTCTGACGTCATGGCGAACTCATCGAAGTTATCATCGTTGCGCAAACCGCGACGTGAGTTGTGGCAAGTCATGCAGAGCGCGCCGCGACCGGCTCCGAACACTTGGAAGCCGGCAATGAGCGGCGGCGTGTCGCCCGAGATGCGAACGGTTGCATTGGTTTCGCTGCCGCTGACGGTGCCGATGTTGTGCGGATCGTGACAGACCACGCAGGTCTGCGGTTCGGTTTCGTCGGCTGTCCAGGTGATTTCGATGTTGTCCAGCGGATCGGTATTGGGATCGTCATCCAACAGGATCGGCAGCCAGGCGAGGAAGCCGTTGGCCGTGTGGCAGCGAGCGCAGTTTCCGTTTTCGCCTTCGTCGATGGCCAATTCATAGTTGGCGTGGCCGCTGAGTTGCCACTGCTGGAATCGTGCATGACGCAACGGTTCGCCGTGGCAGGTTGCACAGACGTTGGACGACAGGCTCAACCTGGGTTCGCCTTGTGTGTGCGCTCCGCCACCCCGCTGCGGACCATGGCAGCTTTCGCACTGGACGTTGGCCATCTGCGCGGTGGCTGGGAACTCGTCGACGACTTGATCCCAGTTGTCCCCGGGGTTGGCGAGCAACCCAGCCGCGAGGAAGTCTTCGAAGTCTTCGACTTCATCGACGCCGCCATTGTTAGCGCGCAGATCGTAGCCAACGGTGTGGCAGACGAAACACTGTTCGCCGTAGTGGTCGTTGGTGTCGATGCTGTCGGAGAAGATCGTCGCGTGGCCAGTGCGCGCCCAGGGCGTAAACAGATCTCTGGCGATGCCATCGTTGTGGCAGATGGTGCAGTTGGCTGCGACGGGCAGGCCGTCCGCATCCTGTCCCGTGATGACACCTTCCCACGTGCCGGCACGGATTTCCATGACGACATCTTCATCCATCTCGCCGGTCATGTTGGTCACGGTGACACGGTACAAGCCAGCGACGTCCGGAGTGAAGTAGGGTTCACGTGTGGTCGCATCGATCAACGAGGTGCTTGATCCGGGTGGCGTGGACATAGCCCAATCATACGAGTCCTGCATCTTGCCACTGAGGAGGACGGGGACCTCGATCGGAACATTGCGGATGCCCGGCGCCGGGCGCCACGGCAACTCGGTGTGGATGTCGACGTGTTCGGTGATATCGCCGGAAGAAGTCTCAACCGTCAGCGTCAGCGCGACGTGTCCGGTTTCTTCGATGGCGAACGGGTTGGGGCCGACAACCTGGAATCGATCAGGTAGTCCACCGGGAAATTCTTCACTGTCGGGCAACGGAACATTTTCCGGAAGCTGGTCGGCAGTGATCGGCGGTTCGCGGAGCACCTTCATCAATTCTGCTTTATAGGCGGCTGCGTCGGGCAGAGTGACGGTGGCAGTATCGGTGGATCCGCCAGCGATGGAGACGTCCACGCTGTTCGACTGGGCCCACGAAAATCCTTGCACGGTTGTCGATCCGTCGAGGACTTCGACGGCGGCAGCGATCGTGATGGATTCGCCGGGTTCGGCTGACCCTTCCATGGAGGTAACAATCTTGACGGCTTGTGAGGGCGTCAAGGCGGCATTTACGGTGACGGACTCACCCCCATTGACCGCGACAGATCGCTCAACGGGCATGAAGAAATCGTTCTCGAAAGTAACCGTATAAACTCCGGCAGGTACGTCGGCGGTATATGCACCCGCGTCGTCCGTGGTGACCTCGGCGCTGTCGCCAATGATGACCTTGGCGCCCGCGAGGGCCGAATCGGTGGCATCGTTGGTCACGGTACCCCTGATCGTGGCGTTGCCATCGCCACTGCCCCCACCGCCGTTGGGTGGTACAACGCCATCGCACCCGACTTCAACGATCGCGCCGACAAGCAGTAAGCCGACAGCGCACGCCCATCGTGTGCGGTTCATCAGATTTCGAGGAATCATGTCCGTTTTCCTTTCAAAATGCCCATGGCGAATTGTGTCATTTGGCGCACCGATGAGGTTTATTCATCCGGTGTCACGATTGGATTTCACATGGCGCCCTGGCCAACCGACGTCTGGTTCCATCACGGAGAATCAATTCTGGACAAGCTTCTAAGTGTTTAAGAGTCCAGAGATTATGACTTTATCGGCTTGGTGCCCGTCGCGTCTTGACCACTGCATCGTTGGTACGACCGGCCGTCGATCGCCCCCAAGCCCGTCTACCCAGTTGCATTTGGTGGGCCGTAGTTTCGATTCAGAAATGTTTGGCCTGAAAGGGTCGATGCGTCTAACCGAACTACCCGCGCTGTGATCAGGCAAAACCGTTGGGAACAAAGCGCCGTGGGACGAACATGCGGATGGCTTGTTGGCGGGGTCGCATGATGACGTGCTGGGCGGTGATCTCCGAGAAGACGCCTGGATCGGTCAGGTGGTAAAGCAGTTCTTCATCAGTGACTCTCTGCGTTGGTTGGTGATTGGCGTAGGCGGCTGACAGGTTGTCGAAACGCCGGCAGGTGGTTTGGTAGAGCGCGTCGCTTGGGCTGGGGGCTTGGCGCGAGTCGCGCGGTTTATCTTCAAACAGGCGGTAATCGTTGGTGGTGACGAGCGGTTCGTCGGCTTCGGGCTTGCGGGCGACGCAGCGGGTGGGCGTGCGCTCGAGGACGACGCGCTGGTGGTTCTCGGTGCCGACAATCGTCAGCAGGCAAGGCGCGATCAGTGTCTGCTCGGTGAGCATCTGGACGGCATGGTCGAAACCGGTGGCGTCGTCGAAGACTTTGCGGAGGAAGAGCAGCACAGGGAAACCCGTTTTTCGCGTGCCTTCCGAACAGGTGACGGCATTGAGCGCGACGGCGAAGCCTTTGGAACTCATCGCGGTGACGATGCCGACGGTCCCGGGCCAACCCGCATTGGCGAAGTCAAGTTTGTTGCCGCGATTCATGTAAATCAGTGCGCTGGTTTGGGCGAGGATGTCTTCGGGCCAAAAGTCCATGTTGCGCGCAAGGACTGGCCCGTCGGCGGTCGCCAATGCCAAAGTCGAACAACCGAACATCGACATGACCAGGTCATAAGTCAGGTTTGCCAGCGTCACACTTCGCCAGTCGGAACCGATGCGGTCGGCCAACGCAACAAACTCCGAATGAAATCGCCCGCGCGTACGAATGCGCACAGCGGCTGCAAGGTACTGAGCGCCGGCTGGCATCTCAGCCATGATCGCCGAAAGCAACCGAGCCCCGCGCTCTAACTCCGCTTGCGGCACATCGGCATACCGCTCGCGCATGGGGAGGTCGAGGTTGATTGAGAAGCTTCGACATTCTACCCAAGGATTCATAGCAATAAGTTCATGTTGTGAAACTGAAACGGTGTGCAGATCGACCAGTAATGCCGAGGATACTTCGAACGTCTAAATGAGTCCTAACCTCTTGCGAATTTCGTTTGCTCGGGCGAACGCATTATCGAGGTCTGTTTGAGCTTCTTGCAATTCTTCAGGTGATGAAGCGATTTCTTCCCTTTCTGAATAAACGCATAACGCCTTATTCAGGATAGATTCGGTATCGTTGGGGTCCAAGTCTATGGCCACTTGAAAGTATTTCGCTCCATCAGCAAAACAACGCATACTCTTGTACAAGCTTGCCATTTTGATCAAGGAATTCAAGTGTGTTGGATCAATTTCGAGCGCTGACTCAAAAGCCTTGATCGCTGGCTCGGGAGGGCCAAGTGTACTCAAAGTTTCTCCTAACTTTGAGTACGCCTGAACCAATATAGATTCATCGGGACTTGCGGCAATACAAGATTGAAAATGTTCTACCGCATATTCTCCATCTATCTGTTGATAGAACTGACCTAATTCAAGGTGATGGCGGGCAAGGTTGATGTTCGGACTTGTTTTGATGATTTGGGATATTCTCCGAGAATATCGTAGGTACTCCTCAAGTTCGGGCTTGATTTCGAAGGCGTGGCGAACACCCATTATTGCAAGCGGGTCCTCTCCATAGATGCTTAAAAGAAGAGTGTCGGTTCCCGCTATTCGCCCGATGAATGACTGTTTGACTTCGACCAGAAGGATTTGGCTCGTACTGGGAATGCAGAATTTCCTATTCTTGGATTCAAACATTGTCCGAAGGAATTCATTTGATTCGAACTCAGATTGGTTTCTGAGTTTTGGTATAGCACTTACCCATTCGATGTTCGGGTCGAGCGCTATTGCAGGAATGCGATTATAAAAACATCGCGCCATGGCTGAAATTGCTCAACAAAGCCTCAGGTTCAACAGGCACTATTGTGTGCAATACTCAATCAAGAACCAAGCAATACTTGGTCTAGGTATTTCTAACAGCGAACGCAAAGGTCTAATCCCCCGGGTCGAGGATGGACATGAACGCGTTTTGGGGGATGGCCACCATGCCGACTTGCTTCATGCGTTTCTTGCCCTCTTTTTGCTTTTCGAGGAGCTTGCGCTTTCGGGTGATGTCGCCGCCGTAGCACTTGGCCGTGACGTCTTTTCGCATGGCTGCGATGGTTTCTCGGGCGATGATCTTTCCGCCGATGGCGGCTTGTAAGGGGATCTCGAACTGGTGGCGGGAGATCTCTTTTTTCAAACGCTGGATCAGGCGCCGGCCTCTGGTGGCGGCTTTGTCGCGGTGAACGATCACGCTTAGTGCGTCGACGGGCATGGCGTTGACGAGAATGTCGAGCTTGACGAGTTTGTCGGTGCGGAAGCCGGTGACCTCATAGTCGGCCGTCCCGTATCCCTTCGTGGCGCTTTTGAGTTTGTCGTAATAGTCGTAAATGATTTCACCCAGCGGGAACTCAAAGTTCAGCATCACGCGCGTCGGCGAAAGGTATTCCGTCTTGGTGTGGTTGCCGCGGCGCTCGAGCGAAATCTTCAACACATCGCCAATGTATTCTGCCGGCACGATGACGGAAGCCGTGCAGATCGGCTCGCGGATGTCGGCAACAACGGACAAGTCGGGAAGTTCGCTGGGCGATTCGATGTGCTTGACGGTCCCATCCTTGAGTTCGACTTCATAGGTCACGGTTGGAGCGGTCTGTACGATGTTGACGGCGCTCTCGCGCTCAAGCCGCTCCTGAATGATCTTCATGTGCAACAAGCCGAGGAACCCACAGCGGAACCCAATGCCCAATGCGTCGGAAGACGTCGTCTCGTAGGTAAACGAACTGTCATTGAGCCAGAGTTTTTCAAACGCGTCGCGCAGGTCGGGCGTTTCGGTACCTGGTCCGGGGAAGAAATCGCAGAAGACCATTTGCTGCGGGGCTTGGTAGCCGGGAAGCGGCCGTGTCGTCGGGTCGTGGGAGAGCGTGATGGTGTCGCCGATATTGACGTCGGCGATGGTCTTGATGCTCGCGAGGACGTAACCCACGTCACCAGCAGACAGCGAATCGACGGCGCCGGGTTTCGGCGTGAACTTGCCGACTTCGGTGATGATGCGTTCCGAGCCCGCCGCAACGAAGCGCATCTTGTCGCCGCGCTTCATCGTTCCGCCGAACAATCGCACGTGCGTGATGACGCCGCGGTGGACGTCGTTCTTGGCGTCGTACACGAGGGCGCGGAGTTTGTTTTCCGGATCGGGTTCGGGGGCTGGCATGCGCTGGATAATTGCCGCGAAAAGTTCGTCGATCCCTTGCCCCGTCTTGGCTGAGGTGAAGATGGCCTCGTCGGCTGGTATGCCGAGCACGTGTTCGAGTTCGAGGGCGCAATCTTCCGGGTGCGCGCCGGGCAGGTCGATCTTGTTGATGACCGGGATGATTTCGGTGGCGGCTTCCACTGCGAGGTAGGCGTTGGCAACGGTTTGTGCCTGAACGCCCTGAGCCGCATCGACGAGAAGGAGCACGCCTTCGCACGCGGTGAGGGCGCGCGACACTTCGTAGTGAAAGTCAACGTGTCCCGGCGTATCGAGGAGGTTGAGCAGATACTCTTCGCCCTCGAATTTGTATTTCATCGAGCAGCGGTTGGCTTTGATGGTGATGCCCATCTCGCGCTCGAGTTCCATGTCGTCGAGCATCTGGGCTTTGAGTTCGCGTTGGCTGACGGCTCCCGCGTGCTCCATGAGTCGGTCGGCTAGCGTGCTCTTGCCGTGGTCGATGTGGGCGACGATGGCGAAATTTCGAATGTGCTTCAGGTCTGGCATGTTGTCGTCACCGCTGCTTTCACGTTTGCGTTGCGTTTGGGGGCCGATTGCTTCACGCAGCCAACGAGCCGCGTCGAATTACTCACAGTGTTTGATCTATTCGTCAGGCCAGCGGCTGACTGGCCCAGATTCCGATCAGCCGGGCATTATATTTTGATCGTATCAACTCACCAGCTTACGACGAGAGGGGATGAATCGTCGATTTTGGGCACGTAAGGCTTGTTGATATTTCCTCATTTTGAATGAGTCATGTGGACGATACGACGCACAGGGCGGATTCGGACGTTCCAAGCGGCTTTGAATGTTGCCGGCCGACTTTGCGAATTGCCCGAATCTGGTTCCTGTTGTCCTGCGTATAATTGGGTAGTTGGCGGCGCCGACGCCGGCTTGTCAGTGTGCGCAAAACATCGAAAAAGGGAGAGATTGCTCCTCTCGCAAGAATCTTTCACAGCATGGCCATATAGTCATAACATTATTTTTGACAATGTCTTGTGTGATAATCGGGTGGTTTGGCGGGCTGGTGGACGGCAAATCGCATCTTGACAAAGGACACAACTTTCCGGTTTCCTGTTCGCCCCTATGACCAAAGCACTCGTTATCGTTGAATCGCCCGCAAAGGCCAAGACCATCTCCAAGTATCTTGGAAGCGGGTTCGAAGTGGAGTCCTCCATCGGACACATCCGCGATCTTCCTTCCAACGCGGCTGAAATCCCGGAAGCATATAAGAAGGAATCGTGGTCGCGATTGGGCGTCAACGTCGAGAGCGAATTCGAACCGCTCTACATCGTTCCCAAGAGCAAGAAGGCCCAGGTCACCAAGCTTCGCAAGATGCTAAAAGCCGTCGACGAACTGTACCTCGCAACGGACGAAGACCGCGAGGGGGAGGCGATTGCCTGGCATTTGCAGGAAGTGCTGAACCCAAAGGTGCCCGTCAAGCGCATGGTTTTTGATGAGATCACCAAGACCGCGATCGTACAAGCTGTTGATCACACTCGCGACATCGATCGCCAATTGGTCAGTGCCCAGGAGTCGCGGCGCATCCTTGACCGTTTGTTTGGATACGAAGTGTCGCCAGTGCTTTGGCGCAAGGTCAAGCCGCGTTTGTCGGCGGGCCGGGTGCAGTCGGTTTCGACACGGTTGATTGTCAATCGCGAACGGGCGCGGATGGCGTTCGTCAGCGCCGGGTATTGGGACATCGACGCGAAACTTAGCGCGCAGGAATCAACACTCGCCGCCCGCATGATCGAACTCGATGGTCAGCGTTTGGCGATCGGTAAGGATTTCGAAGAAACCACCGGCAAGCTCAAGAAAGCTGACAGCGTTCGGTTGCTGGATGAGACATCGGCGACCGCGCTGGCTGACCGTCTTCGCACGAGCGAATTCAAAGTCAGCGACGTCAAAGAAAAGCCATTTACGAACAAGCCGTATCCACCGTTCATTACTTCATCGCTTCAGCAGGAGGCGGCTCGCAAGCTTCGGTTTGGGGCGCAGCGGACGATGCGTTTGGCGCAGAGTCTCTATGAGAACGGTTACATCAGTTACATGCGAACCGACTCGACGCATCTTTCCGATCAAGCGCTGAACGCATCGCGCCAGCAGATCGGCGAGATGTACGGCGCTGATTATCTTCCAGATGGTCCGCGAACATACAAACGAAAGAGCAAGAACGCGCAGGAAGCACACGAAGCGATTCGACCCACGGGCGACGCGTTTCGCACGCCGAAGGAACTTGAAGGTGAACTCGATAGCGATGCTTTGAAGCTATACGAGTTGATCTGGATGCGCACCATCGCGTCGCAGATGAAAGATGCGAAGGGCGTGCGGACGAGCGTGAAGATCGTTGCGAACGCAGGCGACGATGGGCAAGCCGTGTTCACGACATCGGGCAAGGTGATTCAGTTCCCTGGGTTCTTGCGGGCGTATGTCGAAGGGTCGGACGATCCGGACGCCAAGCTGGAAGACCAGGAGTCGATCCTTCCGCCGCTCAAGGTTGGCGAAGCGCTGGGCGTTGAGGAAGTCACGCCTTCCGGTCACACCACCCAGCCGCCCGCACGGTTCACGGAAGCTTCGTTGGTGAAAGAGTTGGAAGAGCGCGGGATAGGTCGGCCTTCAACTTACGCGAGCATCATCCAGACGATTCAGGATCGTGGTTATGTCTGGAAGAAGGGCAGTGCGTTGGTTCCGACGTTCACTGCGTTTGCGGTGGTGAACCTTTTGGAGACGCACCTTCCAGAGTTGGTGGACTACGAGTTCACCGCGAAGATGGAAGACGGTTTGGATGCGATTGCCAATGGCGAGCGCGATGCCGGACCCTGGCTCCACGATTTCTACTTTGGTGATCCAAAGTCCAAGAAGAATGGCGACCACGTTGCCGACATCGGGCTGAAGCAACTCATCGGGTCGGGCTGGGAAGAAATCGACGCTCGTTCGATTTGTTCGATCCGTCTCGGTGTCAATGCTGAAGGCGCAGAGGTCTTTGCGCGGGTTGGTCGATACGGTCCTTATGTGCAGGTTGGTGACGAAGACTTGCGGGCGACGGTGCCGGACGACATCGCTCCGGACGAGTTGACCATTGAGCGAGCGCTTGAGTTGCTTGAGCAAGCGGCGATGGGAGATCGGGTTCTTGGCCATCATCCGGAGACCAATCAGCCGATCTACATCAAGACGGGGCGCTTCGGGCCTTATGTGCAGCTTGGCGACCCGGAGTTGACGCCGAAGGGCAATATCAAAAAGGGTTCCAAACCGAAGATGGCCAGTCTTTGGCCGACCATGTCGATCGACACGGTGACGCTGGAAGAAGCGACGATGCTGCTGTCGTATCCGCGCGAGTTGGGAGCGCATCCTGAAACGGGTGATGTGATCACCGCGCAGGATGGGAAATTCGGCCCGTATCTTCGCATGGGGACGGACAGTCGCAGCCTCGAAAACCATGAGAAACTCGCGAGCGTGACGTTGTCTGAGGCGGTGGAAATCTTCAAGCAACCGAAAGGGCGTCGGGCGCGGGGTTCGTCGATCATCGCGGAGCTTGGCAAGCATCCTGACAGTGATGCGGATGTGAAGGTGAAGAATGGCCGTTTCGGGCCGTATGTGACCGACGGCGAAGTCAACGCCACCATTCCCAAAGGGCGCGATCCGGCGTCGATCACACTTGAACAGGGTCTGGAGCTGATCGCGGCGCGCGAGCAGAAGATGCGCGACCAGGGCAAGGACCCGCGGGCCAAGAAGGTCGCGAAAAAGAAGACGGCTAAGAAGAAAACGACCAAGAAAGCCGCGAAGAAGACGGTTAAGAAAAAAACCGCCAAGAAGAAAACGACCAAGAAGACGACGGCCAAGAAGAGCGCGGCGTCTAGCATTTAATTTGGTGTTGTGCGCTGTTTGAGATTTGTTGGTCGGTTGATGGGTTGTTGAATCATTTCAGTCCCCCACCCTATAAGGGCGGAGCACCACTTCGTCATTCCCGCTTCCGCGGGAATGACGGCGCTGTTGCATTGATATATCTGAACATCTCTAGTGTCGGGTTTCGACGTTGATCTTCCAGGCTTTGTTCATGCTGGTTAGCGTTCGCGCGAGGCTGCTGGCCGCCAGTGGGGTGGTGGCCAGGGTTGAAACATTCAGATCATCCTGATGGATATCGATGTTGGCGAGCGATGGGGTGGCTTCGATTTCGAGTGAGCCCTGATGATCGAGTCGGTATTCGCGAAGGGCGGCGTACTTCTTGTAGACGAGTCGTTTGTCGGTGAGGACAACGCCGGCTGATCCCCGGTCCGACTGCGTGAAGTCGCGGTCGGCATAGTAGCCCAAGAAATTCTCGCCGTTTTTGGGCTTGAACCATTGTCCCAATTTGATGCGCACGCCGACCGCGAGCGACTTCCACTGGTTGTCGCGTCGTTGGCGGCTTGCAACGAGCAGTTTCTTGTATCCGGCAGTGTTTCGTCCGCCGTTGTTTCGATAGAAGTCGAGGGCGATGGACGGATGGGCGATGATCAATTCGCAGAGTTCTGTTTCGTTTTCGGTATGCACGCGGCCTCTAATCGCGCCGATGACACTGCAGTCCGGGCAGATGGAATAAGGGAAAGGCTCCTTGAAAGGTGCGGGCATGGTCTCGATCGGTTCGAGTGATTGGAACCAGTTGAGTTCGTGCTCTTCCATCAGTTGTTCGAGCTTGCGGTGCGTTCGCGTTTCCGTTTCGTTGATCATCGCCGCATCGCGGCCCGGGACTTTTTCCGGCCAAATGATCAGGTGAACTTCCAGATTTTCGCGGCCCAGACACTGGGCGCATTTGTGTGGAAACGAGCAGCGCAGGTCGCGATCGCGCAGGTCTTCGGGGGCAAACGTGAAATGAGCGCCGTGTTCGTCGAGTCCTGTGAAATCAACCCGGGGTGTATTGGGCGGCGGGGGATGAACCCACCGGTTGCGGACGGGGACGTGCGTGGATTCGCTGAAGGTCTGGCCAAAGAGCCCGGTTCCGCCGAGGACGCTGTTGCTTGAGGGGTCGTCTTCGGTCACCCATCCAAAGATGGTCTCGTCGTCGATGGGTGGTTCTTCGAGGATTTTGAATGCCTGCCCGCAGTTCTTGCAGCGAGCGCGCAGGCCGATGTTGGCGCGGGGAACCCTGTACTTCTGGGAGCACGAGGGGCAAATTGCAACGATGGCATCACTCATGGGGTTCGATGCCCTGCTTATGGGATTTCAGAATTGCCGGCATTGGAGGTGAAGTGCCGGTAAACTCACACTCGACAACACGTGATGAATCCTCAAACGCGGTTGCCACACACCCTTGTAATTTTACTGTTCGGGTTTTACGCAGTCAACGCTGAAGTGAATGTGGCGTTTCGAAAACAGGGCAGGTAGTGCCTTGAAAAATGAGGTTTTTGGCGCGGTGCGTGGTGTGTTGCTTGGCGCGCGGAGCCCGGTGATTGTGACTTGATGATTGGGGTGCGGGGGTGATTATCGGGCGCTTGATCGGTTTTGAAATGAACCTACAATCGAAACGCAAATGATAATCACCATTGATGGACCGGCTGGCTCCGGCAAATCGACGGCTGCCCGTAAACTGGCAGCTCACCTTGAGATTCCATACCTGGATACGGGGGCGATGTATCGCGCCATTGCGCACCTCGCGCTGGAGGAGGGTGTGTCGATCGACGATCACGACGCCCTGGTGCAACTGGCCGAGAGCGCCGACCTCTGGCTTGACTGTGGACCCACGCATACGCGGGTCAAAGCCAACGGGCACGACATCAGCGAAGCGATTCGCACAATGGCGGTCAGTCAGGTGACTTCGCCGATTGCGCGCATCCCAGAGATCCGCAGGATCCTCGTCGAAAAACAACGGTCGATTGGCCGGCAACTCGGTTCGTTCGTGACCGAGGGTCGCGATCAGGGCAGCGTTGTGTTCAAGGATCTCGCGGACGTGCGCTTCGTCGTCGATGCCGACCTGGAGAAGCGCGCCGAGCGCCGCTACCAGGAACTGATCGCGGACGGCGAAGACGTGTCGATGGACGACGTTCGCGAAAACCTCAACACCCGTGACGCCAACGATTGCAAGCAATGGGCGCCGCTGCTCGAACCGGGTCAATCCATCAAGATCGATACCACCAACATGTCGCTGTCGGAAGTGGTGGACTGCCTCGAATGCCACGTCCGCGAATCGGTCGGTGCCTGAAGCCCGAAGCCGCCAATCGGGTCTCGATTGGCTGGAACTTCAACGGGTCAAGTGCATCAGGGTTCTGAAATCAAGATGGACGACACGCCTCGCAACAGGGCGGGTAACGCGCCGACGCTGCTTGCGGTGTTTGAAGGATTCATTGATCGATATCGCATACCGCTATCCATCGCGATCTGTGTCGTGGTGCGGATGTTGCGGTTTGTGCTTGATCGAACGTACATCCCCCCCACCGGAGCCACAACCGCGTACTTGATGACCGTCTCGACTGTTCAAGTGGCTATCCAATTGCTCGCGGTGGCTGCACTGTGTTGGCCCTGGACGGAGTATCGTGTGGCGCGCAGTTTGGCGTTTGCGAGTGCCACAACCGTCGCGACCCTTGCATTGATTAGTGTCATCTTGAGTGCTCGGTATATGCCTCCCGGGGCGATCTATTGGTATCTTCCGCTGGCAGTTGTGTTCGGGTTTGCGGCGTATGGGGCGGTTTCATTGGCGCTGATGTCCGGCATGGTTTACGTTCGAATGCGCTTTTGGCCACGCTATCCACCCGGACATTGCGTTCAGTGTGGCTACGATCTAACGGGAAATGTGAGTGGCACCTGCCCGGAATGTGGGACGTCGCTGACTAACAAAGATTCGATTGATGGCAATTGAGGGGAGTCGGTGTGTTCGAGCGACTGTGCCACAATCGATACTCTGGGTCGTATCGCCGCTGTGTAGGGGGCCCAATGTCATTCCGAATGACCTGAACAATCCGTTGTGCGAATTTGTGCTGCGCCACCGAACAACTGCGGCAATCCTCATCGGGCTGTCCGTTTCAGAGTTTGGCCTTTTTCTGAACGGGGTTCAAGCTCCCAGCAACTCTTGGAAAACCACGTTCCTTTGTCTGTCGCTCTTGAGTGCGGTTGCACTGGTCGTCGTTCGTTGGCCATGGAAACAGTATGGTGGTGCGTTTCGACTATCGCTGTCGGCGTCTGTCGGGCTTGTGATTGGCGAGTGGATCAATCAAGCGGTCTTTTACACGAGTCGACGCGCTGATCCAACGCTGGCCATGCTCAGCAAGACCATCTGGCTGGGCTGGGTGTTTGTCGGCTATTTCGCGTTGACCTATCTCGCAACGAATTGCGCGGTGTTCATTCGATTGCGCTATCGGCCCGTGCACCCGGAGGGGCATTGCGCGGAGTGTGGTTACGACCTTACGGGTAATGTCAGCGGTGTTTGTCCGGAGTGCGGCGGCTCGATAGCTCGGTTGAGTCAATTACGTGGGTTTGCGCGTGAACAGGATTCGCAATGAAGGCAGAGAATAACGAGTCTGTACTGGACAAGCAGATGGATGACATTTGTGAGGGCCTTCGCTTGGCAATCGATAATGAAGTGGACACACTACGCCGCGAAGGCATGCCCATATATGTCGCTCGAAATGGCAACGTCGTAGACCTGCAAAACGCGGACTCCAACGAACCTGAATAGGTCGACCCATTCGGCAAATTACCCGCGCTCTGCCAGTTCTGTCCTTCAGCGTATCTGTCAACTGTCCGGAGACATATTGGTTGCGTCGAGCGAAGTTGGCCCTAGCGATTAGGACGATCTGGGCTGATACGTTGGGGGATCAGCGCACCGTGGCATAGTGAACGTTTTGCACCGGCAGGCTAGCTGCCAGTGGTACACGGATTTTCACTTCAAAGTCGCGCGCTTATAGCTTCGGGCCAGCGTCGCGAACTTGTTGGCTTACGCCGTCTTCAAACTTCTTGAAGTTCTCGATGAAGAGGCTGGCGAGTTTCTTGGCCGTGTTGTCGAAGGCTTCCTTGTCGCTCCAGGTGTTGCGGGGGATAAGCACTTCTTTCGGCACGTCGGGGCATTCGGTGACGACCTCAAACCCGAACACCGGGTCCGTTGTTGTGGCGACGTTCTTCAATGCGCCGCTGTGGATGCCGTCGATGATCGAACGGGTGTATCCCAGTTTCATGCGCTTGCCCACGCCATAGGCCCCGCCACTCCAACCGGTATTCACCAACCAAACGCTGGCGTTGTGTTTCTTGATCTTCTCGGCCAACAGTTCGGCGTACTTGCCCGGATGCCAGACGAGAAACGGCGCGCCGAAACATGCGGAGAACGTGGCTGAGGGCTCGGTCACGCCGACTTCGGTCCCCGCGACCTTGGCGGTGTATCCACTGATGAAATGGTACATTGCCTGTTCGGCTGTCAACTTGCTGACCGGGGGAAGCACGCCAAACGCATCGCACGTCAGGAAGATCACATCGTCGGGGTGGGCTGCGATGCACGGAATCTTCGCGTTGGAAATGTGTTCGATTGGGTAGGCACCGCGGGTGTTCTCGGTAATGCTGACATCCGCGAAATCAACCCTGTTGGAAAGCTCGTTGAACACGACGTTTTCGAGAACTGCGCCGAAGCGAAGGGCTTGGAAGATTTCCGGTTCGGACTCGCGCGACAGGTTGATGGCTTTGGCGTAGCAGCCGCCTTCAATGTTGAAGATGCCCTCATCGGTCCAGCAGTGTTCGTCGTCACCGACGAGTTTGCGTTTGGGATCGGCAGAGAGCGTGGTCTTTCCTGTTCCGCTGAGGCCAAACAGCACGGACGACTTGTCGGTCTTGCCGTCGGCGGTGGCTGAGCAGTGCATGGAGAGCACGCCCTTTTTGGGCATGAGGTAGTTCATGACGGTGAACACGCCTTTTTTCATTTCGCCGGCGTACTCAGTTCCGAGGATGACGATCTGATTGGTTTCAAAGCAGATGTCGACGCTGGTTTTTGAGGTCATGCCGGGCGTGTGCGTGTTGGAGGGAAATTGGCCGGCATTGTAAATGATGTAATCCGGTTCACCGAATGATTCGAGCTCTTCTTTTGTCGGGCGAATGAGCATCGTGTGCATGAAAAGCGCGTGGTAGGCACGGGCGCAGATGACGCGCACCTTGATGCGATGATTGGGGTCCCATCCGGCGAATGCATCGACGCAGTAGAGTCGTTCGCAGGTGTCGAAGTAGTCGCGGGCGCGTTCGAGGTTGGCGTCGAATGCGTTCTGATCAAGCGGGATGTTGATGTCGCCCCACCAGATGTCTTTTTCAGAGGTGGCATTCTTGACGATGCGTTTGTCTTTTGGGGAGCGGCCCGTCTTGGAGCCCGAATATGCGATGAGCGCGCCGCTGGATGCGATGCTGGTGTTTTTTTCGAATCGGAGTGCTTCTTCGTAAAGCCTTGCCGGGCCCAGGTTGCGATTGACCTCTTTGACTTTGATGCCGTGGCCTTCAAGACTGATCATGCTCATGATGCGCTCCGATCGACTGAGGTGTTGGTGCCCAAGGGATCAAGGATAGAATCGCTGGAGCCTTCGTCAAGCAGTCTTCGGCCTATCGCGCCGGCAAACTCGACACAAAAAAAGCGGGGCATAAAGCCCCGCATGATTGCTGATTTGTGAATTAATTGGTTCGTCGATGAACCCGGTTGATGGACATTGAATCAGCGGCGGTAATGCCTGCGATTACCGTGCGATCGTCTGGCGGATTGATGATGACCGCGAAAGCGCCTGGCTGAAGAGTAATGACGACGCGAACTGTAAACGTCGCGACTTCTGAAGTTTCTGTGGTGTCCGTGACTCCGTCGATACCCGTTGTTTCCGAAGCTCAGGCTGAGGTTGAACGACCGCGATCGGTATGCGGGTGCGACGACAACCGGCTGCTCGACGTAAACAGGGCGCGGGACATAGACCGGCTGACTCACGTATACGGTGCGCGCCGGAACCACTGCGGGCGCATACTGGACGTAAGTGACGGGTTGATAGACCGGTGCACATTGGGCTTTGGCAGAGGTGGGGGCGGCCAGCAGTCCCAATCCTGCCAGCGCTGCACATGAGGCTGCGAGTGAGCTACGTCGTTGATTCGTCATGGTCTTGACCTCCATCGCCAAATGGTCTTCGTATTCAGGCATTGGCCCATTGCATTCACGCCGACGTTATTGTTGTCGACCAAGATAATGGTATCACATGAATAATAATTGTCAAGAAATAGTTTCCAGATGTTAATTACATTGCGGTGGAACGGGCGCGGGTGGTGTTTTTGGGCGGGGAGAGTTTTTATTTAACTACTTGTTTTTGATGGAGTTAGAGATGTTTTCGCGCATTTTGCGAATCATGTTCATGAAGCCTTCCCGTTCGTCTTGATCGAGGACGGAGAGGATTCGCAGAATCATGGAGAGCCTGGCTTTGCGGTAGATGTTAAGTGCTTTTTGGCCGGCTGGCGTGATCGACACGTTGATCATGCGGCGATCTTTGGGATTGATGTTGCACTCGATGTAAGCCGACCCGCCTTTGTCTTCGAGCGAGCGAACGATTCGGGACATTTGTGCGGGGAGCACGCCGACCGCTTTCTGGATCTGACCGACTGTCATGACATCGTGCTTGCTGAGCAGGTCGAGCGTGAGGTTTTCGGTTTCGGTCAGCGTGTCGACGTGTTTGTTGCTGGCCTGTGCCCGAGCGCGGGCGACGATCTTGGTGAGTTCAAAAATCTCCTCACCAAGCGCTTCCAATTGATCTTGCGTATCTGACAAAGCTTTCACCGTTTCCGCCCGAACGGGTTGGGGGCAGCCAATCGTTTATCGGGAAACATATCCACACGGGATAGATATTATTCGAGCGGTATAGTTTACGACTTGAGACAATCGCGTCCAGCGCAGGCGGGGGCGGAAGTGGTCGCGATTTTGCAACTCACGCATCGGGCTTTTGCAGCCCGCAATTCCAGCATACTTCAAAGGAAACGGGGTTTTCTTCCTGGCAGCCGGAACACGCCCAATCGGGGCCTTCGGGCAGTTTGGATGGCTTGTCGCCGGTCTTAAAGACCCTTTGCCCGAATTTGGCGTCAAGAAGCTGAATGGCTTCGTGATAGAACTTGTACGGGACCATGATGTGCGGGAGGCTTCGACGACTGGTGAAGATGCCCATAACCGGGTCGTAACTGCCGCTGGTCATCAGGTTTGAGATTTCGTTCTGATCGAGAACCATCGCTGCGGCCCAGACGAGGGACTGGTCGGCGGCTGAGAACACGGTGATGGGTTCATAGGACAATTCAATGCCGCATTCGGGGCAGTATTCGGCGCCGATGCCGGTCAGGAGGTAGTGGCATTTCGGGCATGTCAGGGCTTCGCCATCTTCGGGGGCGTAGCGGTTTTGGATCTTGGGTTCGCGATCGGGAAACACCGACATTTCCGGGTGACCCGGGAGCTCGCGAAGTTCAATCCAGCGGCTTGGAAGGGTTTCATCCATCAATAGATGATAGCAGGGTTGGTCGGTTCAGTGCCATAGGTGGCGGCTGATTGAGGCCTCTATGGGCGTGGTTGGTCGGTAAGACTGTCGCGAAGGGTCAAAAGCGATTAGGTTTTTGGCGGGCGGGCTGGCTGCCTGCGAGCGAACCCTGACCACGAGACGGGAAATTCCCACGCATGGAAATACTCTCAACAGCAATTGATACGTCGTCGGCGGAATTTGCGGAAAACAAGTCGGATCTTGAAGCCAAGGTCTCGGATTTGAAAGCGCATCTGAGTGCGGTCAAGCAGGGCGGCGGGGAGAAGTTGGTCGAACGGCATCGAAGCCGCGGGAAGTTGTTCGTGCGCGATCGCATTGATCTTCTGACCGATGCGGACACACCGTTTCTGGAAATCAGTTCGTTGGCGGCGCATGGGCTTTATGACGGGGGCGCGCCGGCGGCTGGCATTGTGACCGGGATTGGCTGCATCGAAGGTCGCGAGTGTGTGATCGTGGCGAACGATGCGACGGTCAAAGGCGGTACGTATTTTCCGGTGACGGTGAAGAAGCACCTTCGGGCGCAGGAGATCGCCCGCGAAAATCATCTGCCTTGCGTGTACCTCGTTGATTCGGGCGGGGCGTTTCTGCCGCTGCAAGCCGACGTGTTTCCCGACAAGGAGCACTTCGGGCGGATCTTCTATAACCAGGCGCAGATGTCGGCGGCTGGCATTCCACAGGTGGCGGTGGTGATGGGTTCGTGTACGGCTGGCGGGGCTTATGTGCCAGCGATGAGCGATGAAGCCGTCATCGTGAAAGGGCAGGGGACGATTTTCCTTGGCGGTCCACCGCTCGTTAAAGCCGCGACGGGTGAAGTTGTGTCGGCGGAAGAACTCGGTGGGGCTGACGTGCATTGTCGAACGTCGGGCGTTGCGGATCACCTTGCGGTTAACGATGAAGATGCGTTGGCGATCACGCGGCGGATCGTCAGCCACCTTGGTCACGTTCATAAGATGCCGGTGCGCACGATTCCGGTTGAAGAACCGCGCTACGATGCGAGCGAGATTTACGGCATCATTCAAAAGAACATTCGCAAACCTTACGACGTGCGCGAGATCATCGCGCGCATTGTCGATGGCAGTAAGTTTCAGGAGTTCAAAGCGCTGTATGGCTCGACATTGGTCACCGGGTTTGCGCACATCTGGGGATACCCGGTTGGGATTCTTGCGAACAACGGCGTGCTCTTTTCTGAAAGCGCGCAGAAAGCCGCACACTTCATTGAGCTCTGCAATCAGCGGCGCACGCCACTCGTGTTCCTGCAAAATATCACCGGGTTTATGGTGGGACGGCAGTTTGAAGCCGGAGGGATCGCCAAAGACGGCGCGAAGATGGTCGCCGCAGTCTCCAATGCTTGCGTGCCGAAATTTACGGTGGTGATCGGGGGTTCGTACGGCGCGGGCAACTATGGCATGTGCGGGCGGGCGTATGGACCGAGGCAGCTTTGGATGTGGCCCAATGCGCGGATCAGCGTGATGGGCGGTGAGCAAGCCGCGAACGTACTCTTGACGGTGAAGCAGGATCAGCTTGAGGCCAAGGGCGAACCGGCGATGAATGCCGACGAGCAAGCCGAATTCATGAAGCCGATCCTGGATAAGTATGAGACGGAAGGTAGCGCCTACTACAGCTCGGCGCGGTTGTGGGATGATGGGATTATTGACCCAGTCGATACGCGCATGGTTTTGGCGTTGGGTATCGCGGCCAGTCTAAACGGTCCCTGGCCCGAACCGAAGCAGAGTGTTTATCGAATGTAGCGACAGCGCTCTTGGGCCACGTGTTTGAGCAAGGAGTCGAATGTATGTTTCGATATTTCGCAGCCGTTGTGTTGACCGCATTCATGATGACGTTGGGGTCGGGTTGTACGCCACCGGCCAGTGAACCGACGGGGGCGTGCTGTCAGGACGATGGTTCGTGCATCGAGACGGTGGCGGCTGACTGCACCTCCAACGGAACATTCAATCAAGGCGAAAGTTGTGACGATTTTCAGTGCCCTGAAACATCGTCGGATCATGCGTGCTGCCTGGAAGACGGTTCTTGTTTGGAAGTAACGGCAGACGAATGCGACACGGCGAATGGTACGTTCAACGATGGCGCATCGTGTGACGACACCGCGTGCCCGGCGGTTGGCGCTTGCTGCTTGATTGACGGTGCGTGTGAAGACTCCAATTCCGACGACTGCGCGGCGCAGAGCGGAACGTTTCATGAGGGCGAAAGCTGCGACGACGTTGATTGCCCGCAACCGGGCCCGCAAGTTGGGGCATGCTGTTTGGAGGATGGTTCGTGCCTGAACGCCGACAGCAACGGGTGCGACACGGTTGATGGTGTATTTGAAGCGGGGGCTACTTGCGATGCGGTCGAATGCCAGCAACCTGCGCCCGCGATGGGTTCGTGTTGCTTGACCAGCGGACTTTGCGTTGATGATTCCGATGCCGATGCGTGTGGGGGTGTTGGCGGGACGCTCAATGAGGGCATGCTTTGTATCGAGGTGGATTGTGAGCAGCCGCTTGGGGCTTGCTGCTTTGTGGACGCGACGTGCGAAGTGATCGAGGCGGATCAGTGTCTGGCGGTGGGCGGGGAATTCAATCAGGACGAGACGTGCAGCGCGGTTCAGTGCGACGCGCCAACGCTCGACGTGATTCGTGACCTGGCTGAAGATGTCGAGAGCAAGGTGAAAGATGATCTCGGGGCATACATCAAGACGGTCAGCATCGTCGGTCGAGAGTATTGGAATCTCAATGGCGATGACTCGGAATACACCGATGAGCTTCTCGGTAAGAATGGCTCGATGCTGGATGAAGACAGCGATTTCGTGACGGATTCGTTTGTCGCGCGGTATCGGGCGGTGCGACACTGCCAGACCTTGATCAACGCGGTGATGAATTCGGATGGGGCGCTGACGGCTGACCAGGAAAACGGCGTGCTTGGGTACGCGCGAACCATGCAGGCCTATTCGCTCCTGCTGGCACTGAATCATCAGTACACCAATGGGATCTTGCCGCCGTCGGCATTGGACAGCCAAAACCCTTCGTCGAACTTTGAAAACCTCACCGACAGCCTGAACACGATCGCAGACCTGCTGGACGAAGGAGCGACAAACTTGACGAATGGTGGCGGGAGTTTCGCATTCAATCTCCCCAATGGATTCACCTCATTTGCGACGCCGGCGACGTTTCGGCAGTTCAACCGGGCGCTATCCGCACGGGTGCGGATTTATCAGGGGGATAAAGCCGGGTCCATATCCGGCATCGCGGGTTCATTCTTTAATATCAATGGCTTGATGACGACCGGTCCATCATTCAGCTACGATGCCGATACCCCGAACCCTGTGTATTATGAGCCGGACGTGGATTTGTATACGGCTCATTCCGACTTCGTCGCGGACGCAGAAGTGGGCGACACGCGATCGAGTTCCAAGACGCGGATGTACATTGCGTCGGCGGATTTGACCGTGCCGGTGACGCACGACGGATTATCTGGAACACGGCAAGTCAATACGATCGGATCGATGACGTCCGGGTTCCCGATCATTCGCAACGAAGAGTTGATCCTGATTTACGCCGAGGCGCAGATCGGATCCGACGTCAACGAAGTGTTGGCCGCGATCAACGTCGTTCGCAATGCGGCTGGCTTGGGCAATTACCTGGGGGCGACCAGCGACGCAGCGCTACTCAACGAGGTGATTCATCAACGACGCTATTCGTTGTTCGGTGAAGGGCATCGGTGGATCGACTTGCGGCGCACCGGAAAGATCGGCGAGGTCAACATAGACCGGGTTGGAGATGTGGTCCACACGGAGTTTCCGCTACCGAGTGCGTCGGTCATCAATGACCTCTAATTGCTTGCGGGTGTTTACGTGAAAGTATTTGTCGAACAACTCATTTCGGATCATGTCGGGCATGTGCAGCTTCGCCGGCCCGACTTGCACAATGCGTTTAATGAACAGGTGATTGAGCAGCTAGCCAACGTGTTTCGCGAACTGGGTCGGCGCGACGATGTGCGGACGATTGTGCTTTCGGGCGAGGGAAAATCGTTCTGCGCGGGGGCTGACCTGAAGTGGATGCAGAAGATGGTGGACTACACGTTCGAGGAGAACGTGGCGGACGCGAGGCAGTTGGCATCGATGCTGGATGTGATTCGGTGTTGTCCCAAGCCGACGATCGCGCGGGTGCATGGGGCGACGTTTGGCGGTGGCGTCGGGTTGGTGGCCGCTTGCGATATGTCGATCGCGCTGGAGCGCGTGGTGTTTTGTTTGAGCGAAGTGAAGTTGGGGATTGCCCCGGCGATCATCATGCCGTTTTTGACAGAGAAGATGCAGGCGTCGGCTGTGCAGCGATACGCGCTGACCGCAGAGCGGTTTGATGGGGTTGAGGCGAAGCGCGTCGGGCTTGTGGCCGATACGGTGGAAACGGTTGACGAGTTGGATGAAACGGTGGGTCAGCTTACCGATGCGATCAAAGAGACGGGCCCGTGCGCGGTGGCGGCGTGTAAGGAGATTATTCGCACTGCCCGGGGTGACGGTTTCGATGCGAAGCTTGCGGCGATGACGGAGTATATCGCGAAGCTTCGGGCTTCGGATGAAGGGCAGGAGGGGTTGAAGGCGTTCTTGGAGAAGCGCGAGCCCGGCTGGCGGAATTAGGAGATTCGCAACTATTCGGCGCACACATTCGGAGGCACGCCTATGAAAACCCGACTATTTGGAGCGATCCTGATGCTGCCACTCGTTGGTTGCATTCCTGAAAGTTACATTAGCGGTGAAGCCGAGCAAGTCGTAGAACTCGCAATCACAACAGCGGGTGGCGATGACGCAAATGGGGCGAATGTGACATTCGTGCGGGACTTTCGCGGATCGTTCACTAACCCAGACTTGCCGAATGATGACGCGTCATATATTGGGCGCGGATATGAAGGCGAAGGCGTTACTGATGACATGGGCCAAGTGTCACTTACATTTCCAACGGTGACCGTTTGCCATTTTTCATTCCCGATCAACCTCACAACATGTCCAGATCCACTGGAAGACAATGTGACTGGAGTCCCGTATCTCTTTGCGATCGAGCTGGATGGAGAGACGGAGTATTTTGGTCTGCCGGTCGTTGCGGGCGACGAAATTGAAGGCGAGATGTTTTCGCTGACTATTGTTTCGGTTGGCGATGCGACGCCCCGAGATTCTGACGATGAATTGGATGAGGAATCAAACTGACGACGCGGCTGCCGTTTGGGTTGTAGGTTGTTGGTCGATCTTCATAGCGACCTTAATCCGAGCGTAGCGTTTTGCTCGTCCACTTTTCGCGACACGGAGGCCGGTGCCCACGTGGATTGACTCCGTTTTGCCCCTGGATTCCCGCTTTCGCGGGAATGATGGCTCCGACGAACCTCTACGATTGGACTAGGAATGCTTCAGTCCCCCACCCTGGAAGGGCGGGGCACCCACTTCTTGGATTGGTTTGAAGTTTACGGGGTTAAGAAGGCGTCAGTTGCGCTTTGTTGGGCTTCGGTGCCTTGGTAGTCTTCGATGTTGTTGGCCGTCCAGATGTTGTCGTGGTTTTCATCGAGGACTGGCGTCTTGATGAAGCGGATTGACCCGTCATTGAAGAGGACGTTCTGTCCTTTGCCGCCGTGCGTGTGCGAGTTTGGCGTCAGTGTGCCATCGGTGCCGCGGTGGAATTTTCCCTTTTGAAACAGTGGGTTGGCGTCGGCTGCCAGTGGCACGTTGATGCGGATGTTGATCTTCGGGACGGGCCCGTTGGCGTTTGGGACGGCCCAGAACGGCAGATCGGTTCGCTTCAGGAATTCTTCGACGTTCTTGAGCGTGGCTTCTTCGTCGATGCTGCCGTCGGCGGCAGGGCAGATCAGTTGGCTTGGGAGCACCAAACGATGCCGAACCGCCGGAAGGAGGTGACGGCGATTCGGATCGTTTAGCCAATTGCTGTTGGGCGATGCGCCGATGTTCGGCAGGTTGCCATTGTTCTCGTTGGCGTAAGCGCTGACGCCCGTGCCGAAACCGGCCATGTTAAGTTCGCAGGCGGCTTGCAGTTGCTGCTGACGAATCCTACTCATGCCTGGGATGTACAGGCTGACCATCAGCGCGATGCACGCGGCGATGGCGATGAGCTCGCGGAGGCGGAAACGGTTTCGGTGTCCGGTTGCGTTTTGGCTTGTTGGGGTCATTGATGCCGACGCGGCGACGTACTCAAGCGGTGTCGTGGTGGCGGCTTGGATGAGGATGTTGTCGACGAGGGTGGTCGGCGGCGCGGGGGCTTCCCAGGCATTGAGCGGTGCGATCGCCCGCCGGGCAGCGTCGACCTTGTTGGCCAGCTCGTTGTCGGACGCGAGCTTCGATTCGAAGGACGCGGTCTCAGATTCGGAGAGCGTCCCGAGGATGTACGGAAGAATGCTGTCCTCAATCATGTTTTGATTCTCATCGAGTGGACCCTGACTCATGCTTTACCTACGGGTGAGGGTGGGCGATGGTTCGGGATTTGGGATTTTTCTTTTTTCTTGTTCAACGTGACTTTATCTCCCTGCCCATTCTGAGTTTATCTCTGCGTGTTTCAGTCCCCCACCCTGGAAGGGCGGGGCACCTTTTGGTTTGTTACCGGAACCTTCCTTTTAGTCGGTTGGGTCGGATTCTGGGCCGGCTCTTTGGCGGTATAGCGTTCCGAATTGGGCGACGGCTGCGTGGAGCCGGCTCTTTACGGTGCCGAGTGGGATGTCGAGCATGTCGGCGATGTCGCGGTACGGGAAGCGGTGGAAGTACGCGAGGATCAGGATTTCGCTGAGGTGGGCGGGCATCTCCTCGACGATCTGTTGAACGAATTTCGATTGCTCGGCTTCTTCGAGCTGGGCGGTGGGCGACGTGACTTCGTCGGAAAGCAGGTCGAGGAAGCGCTGGCCATCATCGTCTTCACCACCGACCTGGGCGTCGAGCGGGACTTCGCGTTTGCGGGTTCGACTGCGCAGGTGGTCGCGTGCTTTGTTGGCAGCGATGGTGAAGAGCCAGGGCTTGAAACGCCGATTGGTATCAAAACTTTGACCGGCGAGGTGAACCTGAATGAAGGTATCTTGCACGACATCTTCTGCTGACGATTTTCGGTTGGTGAATCGATAGACGAATTGATAGAGTTCGGTCGAGTGGCGCTCGACGAGTGTGCGGAACGCTTGCGGGTCGCCCGAGAGGTGTGACGCAAGAAGTTGTTCGTCGGTTGGCGCGTTCACCCTTGCGAGTTATCCTCTGTTTTCACGTGAATAATTGGTTGGCTCACGAACGCCGGTGGTTCATCGTTTTGGGACGCGGAACATGCTACGCCGTTCGTTCGTGCAGGGCAAAGGATTGCAAGTGCTGACGACCCGTTTTTCTTTCAAGTCCTTTTATTGTTTCAAATACTGAGTATTGCGCCTTTCCGTCTGCCGGGTGATGGCCCGGTTTCCCAATCCAACATGAAATCCAAACGCATCTTCAATCCAATTCACTATTACATGTTCGCCGCCTGCCTGGGGATATTCAGCTTAGCCGCCGTGGTTGTGGGTAATGCGGCTAGCATCCAGATCGAACTCCCCGAGCGACTTGAACTCAATGAGCCGAAGGTGGTCATCCTCAAGTCGGCGCGCAAGCTTCATCTTTTCGACGGTGCGAGTCTTGTAAGGACGTATGACATCGGGTTGGGGTTCAATCCGGTGGGGCAAAAAATGGTCGAAGGCGACGGGCGCACGCCACTCGGGCGTTTTCGGATTTGTACGAAGAACCCCGACAGCGCTTACTCTCGCTTCATGGGCATCGATTATCCGGACCCGCCAGCCGCCACCCGCGCGGTGCGTTCGGGCTTGATTAGCCACGGCGAGTACTCCGGTATCTTAGCCGCCCATCGGAAGAAACGCTGCCCGATCTGGACGACGTCGCTGGGGGGCGGCATCGGTATTCACGGGCACGGCGCCGGAAGCGATTGGACGGCTGGTTGTATTGCACTGGATGACCGCGACGTGGAAGAGTTATTCAATGTGCTGCGCTTGGGCGATCCGGTTGAGATACTTCCGTAGCTAGGTTTGCCTTAGGATCTCGGCGAGCCCATCGTTTGCCAATAGTTCGGGAAGGGGTCGCGGTTCGTGTGGCGCGTGATTTGTTTCCAGGTCGAGTTCAAACCACTGCGTGCTATGCCATTGGTTGAATTTGAAGCCGATGTTGTTGAACACGCCTATTGTCTTGAATCCGAGTTGTTCGTGCAATTTGACGCTGGCGGGGTTGGGTATCGTTGCGCCGGCTACAACGGTGCGGTACCACTGTTTGCGCAGGATGCCGAAAAGACCCCGGTATAATCGGTTGCCAATTCCCTTTCCGCGATGGTTTTCATCGATGTAGATTGCGGATTCAACGGTCCAGCGATATGCCGCACGGGTTCGGTGCGTTCCGGCATAGGCATAACCGACAATAGACTGATCGGGTTGCAGATTCGGGTCGTAACAAACGAGCCAGGGCCACATTGTGAGCGTTTTGCGAATCCGCAGGGTCATTTCTTCGACCGAAGGTGCCGTCTCTTCAAATGAGATCGCCGTGTTTTCAACGACCGGCTTGTAGATTCGAAGGCAAGCGGCGGCGTCGGATTCTGTTGCCAGTCTGATTTGCATAAAAAGGCCTTGATCCACGAGTTGCTGATCGAACGAGGGATGCTTTCTTGTATTCACGGGCCGGGGAATAGCAAGTAGCCGATGCGACGGGGGCGTCTCTGACTGGATTGGTGGGCTCATTTTGAGAGGTAATGCACGAATTCGCCCGGATGCGGTATAGTGTTTGGCATGTCCACACCCGACCCATCTTTATCTGATGCGATGAAAGCCGGTTCTAGGAAGATCGCCGGTGATTCATGGAATGAACTGGTTGATGTTCTTTCGATGATCATGGCCTCCCTTGATCCCAACAGTGTCTTGAACGGGATTGCGCAGGCGGCGACGAAGATCATGCAAGCCGAGGCGAGCAGTGTGCTTGCGCTCGACAAGCGGCGCGAAAAGTTGGTGTTCTCTGCGGCGGCTGGTCCCGTTGGTGCGGAACTGATTGGCCAGGAGTTCGACGCCAAGCTTGGCATCGCAGGGCGGGTGATCGATCGGGGACTGGCTGAGATTGTTCGCGACGTGGCCACCGATCCGAAATTCTTCAAAGGCATCGACCAAAAAAGCACGTTCGTCACCCGCGAGATGATTGCGGCGCCGATGATCTTTCGCGGTGAAGTGATCGGCGTGGTCGAGGTGATCAACCGAGCCGGCGGGGATTTTGAAGATTCGGATCTTGAGACGCTGAGTCTGTTCGCGGCGCTGGCAGCATCTGCGCTGGATAATGCGTGCGTGCATCAGCGTTTGAAGATTGAGAATGAAGGGTTGCGAACGACTACAGCGTCACCGGCTGGCATCATTGGCCAGAGCGAGGCGCTGCACGAAGTGTTGCTGCTTTGCGAGCGGGTGGCGAAGAGTACCGCGACGGTGTTGCTGTTGGGCGAGACTGGTACGGGTAAGGAATTAACCGCGCGTCATATTCATGATTTGTCGCCGCGTTCGGATAAGCCGTTCATCGGGATCAACTGCGCGGCGCTGAGTGAAACGCTTCTTGAGAGCGAACTGTTCGGGCACGAGAAAGGCGCGTTTACCGGTGCGGTGGCGAAGAAGCTCGGGCGGTTCGAGTTGGCCAGCGGCGGAACGCTATTTCTCGATGAAATCGGCGACATATCAGCCGCCACGCAGGTGAAGCTTTTGCGGGTGTTGCAGGAAAAGGAGTTTGTGCGCGTCGGTGGGACGTCGACAGTGGCGTGTGACGTGCGCGTGATTGCTGCGACCAACCGCGATTTGAAAGCGGCGATCGCCGACGGAGAGTTTCGCGAAGATCTTTATTATCGTTTGAATGTCTTTCCGATTCACTTGCCGCCGCTGCGACAACGGCGCGAAGACATCGCGATGTTGGTGCAGAATTTCGTGGAAGTGTCGGCGAAGGATTTGGGTGTGGGTGTGCCGACGGTATCTTCGGAGGTCGCCGCACTGCTGACGTCGCACAGTTGGCCCGGCAACATCCGCGAGTTGCAGAATGTGGTTGAGCGGATGGTGCTAATGTGTGACGGTGGGGAGATTCTGCCGATGCATGTGCCGCGCGAGATCGTGGGTGAGACGCGCGAGTTGATCAATTCGTCGATGGAGACGGGGCTGCGCGGTTACGAGCGGGCAATGATTGTGCAGGCGCTGATGGAAAACGGTTGGAACCAGACCAAAGCGGCCCAAGCCTTGAACATCAGTCGCGACAACCTGCGGTACCGCGTGAAGAAGTATCAAATCGAGAAACCGGATTCCGGCGACAAAGAGGGGTAATGCTGGCTTTCACGTGTTTTGTTTTGAAGCGGGTGGTTGGGGTGCGCGCAAAAAAAAGTGGTACCGGCGAGAGCGCCG
Source organism: Phycisphaerae bacterium (assembly GCA_030429365.1). GTDB lineage: Bacteria > Planctomycetota > Phycisphaerae > UBA1845 > UBA1845 > UBA1845. Next base: position 19,077 of record JAUIEW010000002.1, on the reverse strand, counting down.
GTACCACACGTTTTCTTTGCTGGTGGGCTCGTTCTTAGATAATGCTGGTGCCGAGGAAAAGCTCGAACAACGAACGAACCAGAACAAGCACGCCATCAAACAGGTCGGTGAACAGGGTTGAAAAATCCATCGTGTTTCTCCATTGGAAGAGTGAAAGTTTCTGTTGCTCCCATGTTATCGGTCGCTCGAAATTTCAACTTGATCGATTATTGGACCCGTTGGCAGCCCCTCGCCAAAGCGGCTATTTCAACGTTGAGACTGCGACATTGGGGGTGGCGTGTCGGCGACATTCTGGGTGATTCGGGCAAGGTCATGCAGGTCGGCGGGACGTTTTGGGGGGGCGGTCCATCAGCAACGTGATGCGGTCAAAGTCGCTCGCCGAGATCGTGTTTTGCAGGATGCGTTTGGCCGCACCGAGCGCGGTTCGGCGGGTGACGTGGGTCAGGAGGATGTTGGGCGAGTTGATGCGTTTGAGAATGTCGGGGAGTTCGCGCACGTGAAGATGGCGTCCAGCCTTGGCGCGGATGACATGGTCGTTGTCGAAAAACGTACATTCCATGATGAGTAGTTTGGCGTTTCGGACATGATCCAAGTCGAAGAATTGTCCGTCAGCGGTATCGCCGCAGTATGTAACGAGCGGTACTTCGACGTTGTCCTGAATGCTGATGCCCTGCTTCTTGAGTTCAACCAGCTGCGGCCCGGAGAGTTCGGTGTATTCGGCTTTTAGTTTGTGCCGTTTTTCGATCGCAGCATATCCGAGGGCGTAGGCTGCATGGTTGACGTCAAACGCCCGGAGTCCGAGGTTTCGGTTGAGGGGGAGTTCCTCACCATCGGTCAGCCCAAAGAATTCGGCTGGGGATGGGTGTCTCTCAATTTCTTCCCAGCAGGCCATCAGCCTTTCGAAAACGCCGATGAGTCCGCGATGCATGACCACTGTACCAGGAGCGGTGCCTACAAAAATCCGCTGAGAAAGGTAGTAAGGGACGCCGGCTGCATGGTCCATGTGCCCATGGGATAGGCAGAGCGTGTCGATTGCGATGATTTCGCGTGGCGCCCTGCCGGCATCGAAACAGAGGTTGAGTTCGGGCAGGGCGATGGTGGTTTCCTCACCGGCGAGTGAGTATCCGACAATTCGGTAGTCGCCGACGGTTTTTTCTACGACACGAGTGGGCATTGGTGATTCCAGGATGATGGGTTTACTGTTGGCGGTCGTCGATTATCGCTTGACCGCATGTGTGTCCAAGACTAGGCTAAAAGTGCGACCATGTCGCAAGTCCGAGTGCGTTTCATCCACCATATCGGGGTCAGGCAAAGTTGAAAAGTCGCGTGCCCCCGATTGCGGTTTCACCCCAGCTGGCGACTGGTTTGAGTCTGCCTGTTGGTCGTATGGTGATGGTTGAACGCGTTGCTTTAGAGGATCGTTCGTCCAAGGATTACTGAAGCGATGCGGTGTCCCGCCTGCAACGAAATTGGAAAAGACAAAGTCATTGATTCCCGGCTGACCGAGTCCGGCGGAGCGATTCGTCGGCGTCGCGTGTGCCAAGCGTGCAATCGCAGGTTCACGACGAAGGAGCGCGCCGAAGAAGAACTGCGCATTGCGGTGGTCAAGAAAGACGGTTCGCGGGTGCGGTTTCGTCGCGACAAGATCATGGCCGGTATCCAGCACGCTTGTTACAAGCTGCCCATCGTGGATACGGACATTGAAGCGATGACCGATGATATTGAAGGGGAACTGTTCCGGGATCACGACCGGGAGGTTACCAGCCGCGAGGTGGGCGAGTGTGTGGCCCGCAAGCTTCGCGATGTGAACCATGTCGCATATGTGCGTTTCATGAGCGTGTTTAAGGAGTTCAACCACGTTTCAGAATTCGCCGAGGAGATCCAGCGCGTCGAGGATCATGCCGCAACCGCATCACCCGATCAGCAATCGCTCTTTGGCGATTGACCGACCTGGGTGATCAGCCCGCGATGTGGTGGGCTCATGTCTCGCGTATGAAACTGAGCCTGAATACAGAATTGAGCCGCCGGGGTACGACAAGCGCGATCGGTATTGGACGATTGGCTGCAAGTCCAGCGTCTGCTGGCCTTAGCTATCATTTGCGAATTTGGCATTTCTGAGGGCATCAGCCCGCTGAATGCCGCGTTCGTAGACTTGGTCGAAGTCATCCATCGATATATCAAGTATCCCCCGCACATGGGCCAGCAGATCCCGCTCGGTGTCTGTGATATTTCCATCAAGCCGAGCGGTCGCCACGAGCATTTCCAGTGCCAGTTGTGGGTTTGACATGGTTCTATGGAACAAATCGTCGCGCACGGAGGGGTCTGCCAGCGCCCTTTCAATCATGGCTTCCAGCGAAGCGCTGCCAATTCCGACGCGGTTTGCAAACCGGTTTAGTAGTCCTTGTTCACTGGAAGAAATCTTACCGTCAGCCGCAGAAAGGGCGATTAGGGCTTTTAATAGCTCAACTTGCTCATGAATGGGAGGCATTGGACGAAGGCTCCTGTGGGACTGAGATTCTTGGACAGATCGGCGGGAATTTCCTATCATTTTAGGCAAATGGCCCGTGAAACCAACAGCCGCATTCCGAACCAAAGGTGCCATACGGTGTCATTGAGCGACCCAACGCGCGACTTGGAGATCAAGTATATGCACGAAAAAATGGGGAATATGTATTACTGGAATTCGATGCCTCATACGTGACAATGTTTGATTCTTCAAGTAGATTAATTCGCTAGTGTGGTTCTTATGAAGTCTGTGTCAGTTAGAAGTCAGTATCTGGTCGAAGTTTGTTCTGTTTGTTTCCGTATCTATTTTAAGCTGTAAAGGAGCTGAGTGCGATGGGGAAGTCTACGATTAATGAGTTAGAGTCCTTGGTCGGGCGTCTGCAGTCGGAGCGTAATGCACATCTTGAGGAAGTCGCAAGGATCGACGAAGCATTCTCGCGTTTGGGCCTCGAAGCTGGCGGCGCTGTTCGTCGCGGCCCGGGTCGTCCGCGAGGTGGTTCAAAACGAACCGCCGCGAAGGCCAAGTCGGCAGCGGGTCGTCCGGCCCGTCGAACCCGTAAGAAATTCAAGACAACAGCCAACGAGTTGATCGTTGACTTTGTGAAGAAGTCGGGCGCCAAGGGCGTGACTTCGGGCGACATCAAGAAGCGTTGGGCGGCGGCTGGTCGTCCGGGCGAACCATACAACACACTTGGTGAACTCGTCCGCAACAAGACGATCGTCAAGAAGAACATCAAAGGCCAGCGCGGAAGTCGTTATTCCATCGGCTAACTGGCGTTTGATTGGAAGTCGAACTGAATTCGACTTTGCCAACATGCGGTGAAGTTGTTTTCAAACTAATTCGATTGCGAAACTGCCGGACTTCTCTGAGTTCGGCAGTTTTTTTGCGCGCATCGATTGGAGGGCGATGGCGCAGATGTTATCGGATCATTCGGTGCGGCGCACTTGGCGTAGCGATGTCACTTGCCCGGCGATGTTGCACGTTGAACGGGACGTATTGTACATAAGTCAGAACACCGAAAAACGTCGACTTGAGTTGGCAACGAGGAATGGGGTTTGTGTGTCGCCATTCCAAAACGAGGGAGGGTGATTGCCATGGTCAAAGAAAAGCCGGTTCCAATCAGCAAGTCGTCCGCGTTTCCATATGAACTGGGGCATGCCGCGTCCGACGATCGACGGCAACCGCCCGGCCCGATGCACAAAGCCGCTCGCCGCTGTTCGTCGACATGCCAGTCTGCGTGCCGACATGGCGCCCCATGCACAACAAGTACATGCGGTGGCACTTAGGTGCCGAATCCGAACGCGAATTGGGCAAAGTCGGCCAAGTCCACATCCTGGTCGCCGTCGCAGTCTGCAATAGAGCACGCCGGCGCAACGATGACGTTCGGGCCTTCGATGCATCCATTCCAGATGGTGTAGTCGTCGGTGTCCACGTCGCCGTCGTTGTCGAGGTCGCCTTTGATCCCGCAGGATTGGCCGATCTCTCCGGTTCCAAATGCCGCTTCATGGTCGACGACCGCCCATACTTGGTTGTTGATCGGGTCGAGACCATGTGCCCCCAGCGCTGTGGACAACGGCGCTCCGCCCAGTGTTGCTGCAAAAGCATCAAACGAACCTGCGAAGAATGTCGCGCCCAAGCCGCCGTCGCTGTTGCCATTGACCGCAAGTTGCCAGTCCGACGCGCCGCTATTGAAGTACAGCAAGCGCAGATTGGATTCGGTAACCGATGGGCAGATGTCCTCATCACGGTAGGTCATCTGTATGGCGTAGACGGGCGATGCTGTTGTGAAACCGACGCTTGCGCTCTGTTGAAGGACGCCGGTATTCGATCCCGAAGGCGCCGTCCCCAGTGTCATTGAAGTGTTTCCGGTCAATCCCGTGGTTCCGCCAACGATTGTTGCAGCCGTCGATGCGCTGTTGACCCCAACCTGCCCCGGGCCCAGCGGCGTCTGCGAATCATGGGGTGCGTTGTCGGCGTTCGTGTCTGCGAGCGTAGCCTCCAGAGTCCACTGTTCGTCTGAAACGGGCTCCGCATTGCTGAGAAACGTCTTGAACTCGTTGACGTAGAACGTCATCGCGAGCGAAACGGAAACCATGCCGTTGTAGTTGCCCGACAGGCGACCGAATCGGTCGAGTGTCGCATCTCCCTCGATCATCTCGCCGGGTTTGCAGGGCGTGTCGAGATCGTACCCCGTCACACTGAAGGGGCCGGTGACGTTTGACCCCGTGACTTCGACACTGGCGCGATGTCCGTTGGCGGGGGCGGCTGCGTTGGCGAGAGTCACCTTCTCGCCGAGTGACACATCCACCGGGCTGGGCGCGGTGAGCAGGGGGGCTTCGGCCAGTCGCATAAGTATGGTGACGTCATTGTCTGGATCGGAGGCGTTTTGATCGTTGATGACCCTCAGGTCGCTTTCGTATGACGCCGACGGAAGTGATCGATCGATCGAAACGAGATTGGGCGTGAAGACGGACTGACCGGCAAGGATCGTCGCGCCGTTGACTTGTCCGCCATCGGCAAGGTCGCCGCCGGGCAGAAGTTGGGTCGAGAAGGTCGTGCTGCTGGTTGCACTGTTGGTGACTTCAAGCCCCGCAAGAAAGTTGCCGACGCCTCGAAGGGACGTGCGTCCCAGCGTGCTTCCGGTGACGTCAATGGCGCCATTGTTGACCGACGGGAACACCTCGCCTCCACCGCCGGTTCCGCCGTCGATGTCAAAGTTGTCGATGGCGAATTCACTGGACGGTCCGCCACCCGTGTCAATGTCACCGACGAAGATCGATACGTAGACGATGTCTTGAAACGGGCCGCCATCGACGTTGAAGTAGTCATCGAACAAGTCAATGGTGTTGAGGCTGATGCGATCTGAGTATCCGTCGAAACCGCCCAAACCGGTGAACGTATCGTCGAGCGGCCAATAGACTTCCATGGCGCGGCCCAGCATGTCTTCGACATAGATCGTCAAGAATTCGGGCGTATTTCCGGGGGCGCCACCGACCGACCAAGCGAAGTTGAAGGAAATGTCCTGCGTTCCGGAGAAGAAGAAATCGAAGTCGATGGTGCCAAAGCCCAAGGAAGTTGGGTTGCCCCACATGGCCTCACTGGAGATGCCCGTTGCATTACCGGCGACCTGGTACTGGTCGTCGAAGAACAGGTTGTTTCCAATGTCGTTGTAGAAGTGAATGTCGTCGGGTGTTGGGAAGGAGTTTCCATCCAGCAGGCCCGTTGGGGATGGCGGCCATATGAAACCGTCGCCTCCTGGTCCGGAAGTGAACGTATAGCTGAGTTGTGCGGCGGCTGGCATGGCGATCAGTAAGGCGGCCAAGATACCCACCACCATGGGTGCGACACGTTGTCGCGGCTGGGTGGCTTGGAATCGATTGAGATCGAGGGAATCTTCGTTGGTCAGGTTGATGTTGTGCATCAGTCCACTCCTTCCGGTAGACACTGTCTGTTGACGCCGGCACGGATTCTTTGCCCCGAGCATTGGGCGGCCCGCATACAGTTATTGCGATCGACATGGGTCTTCTGAAACGAATTGGGAAATCGCTTCGGTAGGACGCGTTCTTGGCTACGTGCGTGGTGATTTTGCGTCGATGTCGGGGGTTGCGATTTGGTTTGGCGAGAGGGGGACACTACCATATGCTGGGATTGGACATCAGAAAACACTGGGTGACGAGCACCCAGTGGCACGTTCATCGCCACCAGTGGATGGGCGCCGCTTTATACGACCGGTTCCCGATTCATATCCGAGTATGGGTAGTGGCCGGCCGTCTTGAGCAGGTCGAGGAGTTTGGCGCCGCCGTTGGCTCGTGCGTAGTCCATTTCGGATCGAAATATTTCGATAAGCGCGAGCAGTCCGAAGGTTTCGACTTCGGGGTCGGAGTGGGTGGCATGGGCGTCGAAGATCAGGCACTTGCCGCCGATGATGTCCATATCTTCGGGGAATTCGCAGGTTTCGTTGGGGTTGAGTTTGGCGTCGCGACTGTAAAGGGCGATGGCGTTCAGGATGGCGTTGAACGTTTTGTAGGTCTGGCCGAACGCGGTGCTTTCGTCTCGAAACAACTCAAGTTCGAGTGGAAGCCTGGTGAACATGACCATTTCGTAAAGGTCGAAGACATCGTTGTTCGAGCCTTCGGTTGGGATTTCGGAGAGTTCCTTGGTGGCGAACCCGGTGCCTTCGATACCGTTGGGGTAGAAGTAGAGATCGAGCCCGCCGCCCATTTCGTATGGAATCAAAGCGTGCATCACAATGCCGTGCTCCGCGCCTAGCGTCGACTCCATCATGGCCGACTTGCGGTCGTACCAGGCGGTTGCGATTTTTTCGTATTCGTCGTTTGTGGGCATTTTCTCGGATTCAATTGAGTTTTGCATTTCGTTGTGAGGTTCCAGTATCGGGTCAAACTCCCCGTTTCGCCAGCGCTGAAAGTTCTTGATGGCTCTTCGACAAATTGATGCCAAGTAAATGCCGCCGGAAACGAAGAAAAGGGCAACGCCCCAATCCGGGAATGGTTGGCCCGATGTCCCCGACTGTGCGATAACCACTGCAATCAGGATCAGCGCGATTGACAGTTGAAACCAAAGGCCGCCCAAGGAGACGGCTTGTTGGCCTTCAAAGTCGATGGACGCCCATAGATACGCAAGCCCAAATAGTTCTATACCAAGAAACCAACAAACAGCGTGCAGCGGGTCATATCTAAACCCAACAATAGCAATGCCCAATGCAGAAATTCCAAGAACGATGAGCGCCGCCGACATCAAGACCGCCTGCCGTGGCGTGATGTTGAGAAGTCGATTGCGCATATATACGTACTCAGCTTGCGATGATTGGGGCGCATTGTCGAATTCAGTCCCCCACCCTTCCGCTGCGCTCAAGGGCGGGGCACCCGATTCTTGTTTGGGCTTGATTTTACTTTGGGTTTTCTATGTCCGTTGCCAAGGTTGTACCATAAATCTGTCGTACGACCTCTCCGAACGAATCCGGTAGCGTATAGTCACCCGTCGCGGCACGTCCGTTCTTGTTTGCTTGTGGGGCTCTTGAGCGCGGGGCTTCTTTTTCGTCGGCGATTTCGAGTTGCAATTTGCGGTGGTTCAGCTCGGCTCGGCGCTGTTCGGCGATGACCTTGGAGATTTTCACCAAGTCATCGACGTCGATCGTTTGCGACAGACCGTCGAGCACTTCGAACGCCCGGCCCATCACCTGAAGGTAGGCTCCTTGTCCGATGCGGTCGCCGCCCGGCTGGTCTGTTTCCAAATCCGCCATCGCCGCCCGCATCAGCCGCCCGACCGCGCCGAGGCGTTGGCGATATTCCTCGATGGGCAAAGAAGGGGCGGCTGAATCGATTCGGATTTCCGAATTGCCAGCCTCGTTTTTTTTGCGTGTGGACTTCTTGGTCGACGATTTCTTTCGCGCCGCAGTTGGCTTCTTGGGCGCTTCGCGACGTGTTTTTTTCGTTGTCGTGCGCACCATCATTCATCCAGCGCCGGGTCGCCAATCACATGGTCCGCAACTTCCATGCCCGCGCTCGTCAAGCGAAACCAGCGCTGTCGCCACGGGGTGAACTTCGGGTCCGATTCGTTTTCTGAAACCACGCGCTGCACGTAACCTTTCTCGCAAAGGTACGCCAGATCGCGGCGAAACGGATCCCATTCCATCGTCGGAAACACGCTCAACAGGCTGCGCATCAACTGCTCGGCTTGCAGGGCGGCTGGATATAGCATGTTCAGCGCAACCAACACTTCATTGCGTGCCATTTTGATCTGGCGAGCCGTACGTCCATTTGCCATTAGCGCGACTCCCCGTCATCGCGGGCGTCTGGTTGCGCGCCGTCGATTCCAGCTTTCTTCGCCATCTCTGCAACGAGCCGGTGCGTGTGCTTTGACGTTGCGACCAAACCGCCTTGGGATTCCAACTCTGTCTTGGTGCGCATGACCGCCGCGCTCAATGTTTCAATTCGCCCTCGCGCCCACATCGTTTCCCGAAGCCATTCCTCTTTGGTCGCAAAATCGCGGCGAATCTGCCCGATGTCTTCAACCGCGCGGCGCAGTTCGTCGCCGATTAAGCTCGTCCGCCCGGAAAGGTCAGCGTACCGGCCGGCTTGCTGTTCACGCAGACCCTTCAGATAAAAGGTCATCACCGTCAGCGGCACGCCGACAAGGGGAGCCAGCACCGCAACGCCTGCTCCCATCAATTCCCATGTACTCGCAGACAACGGGCTAACCCCGCGGCGCCAGCACAGCGCCGACAATCTGCGAGATCAATCGCAGCAATTGACCGGCGGTATCGACGCGAATCAATCCATCCACGAGTTCGCGGCGAAACGTTTCGATCGTCGCATCATTTTTCAAGCTACGAACATGGGTCGTTCGCGGTTGTGACGCCAGCACGCGATCCATGGCGTCCGTGGCCGGTTTGTCTTCGCTCGGTGTGTCCTTGGCGGCTTCGACCCCATCCAACTGTTCGATCAACTCATCCAGCGCTTCGACTGCGTTCAATGTAACTCTCCCATAAGATCAAGACTCAACGATGCCATCGCGCCGTGGCAATGCGCATCATCGCGGTGTTTCGTTTGATAGCTTTCACGACAAGAATCGAAAGCAGGCTAGGACTGCGGCGTGGTCGCCCCGGCTTGGGCGCTTTCAAGAAGTGAGAACAGATACCGCCGGGCGTCGTCCTCGAACGACATGCTTTCGGCGGCCAACCGTTTCAAGCCCCGCGACACTTCGCGCACGAGACCGACGTTGTCCAGGGCGGCATGGTAGCGAGCCATTTCAACCGCCCGATCGTCGCGCACCCGCTTCATTGCCATTCGAAACTTTTCGCCATGCGAATCGACCAGCGCGTTGTCCGACACATCGCGCCGCACGCGACCGATGAATGCGTCCACCACCGCTTCTTCCGTCGCATCGTCTGATCGTTCGATTTCGGTGTGGTATTCGCGGACCACGGTTTCCATCGAGACGGCCAACTGGTCCATCGCGCTCGCGGCGGCTAAGTCCACCCGGGCGTCAAGCGAACAGCCCAGCGCCAACATCGAACAGCCCCCACCAACGCCAACCGCAGACAGAAACTTTCGCCTCATGATTCTCCCCAATCGCATTGTCCCACCACAAATGACACTTGTCGCCCAAGAAGACGATACCGCACACCAACAACGTGCCCGCTGATTGGCGAAATCCCTCAATCATCGTTTCGAATTCGTGCATTGGTGCTGTCTGGTCACTAAAATACATTCGGCGCCGACGTGCGTCGTCACTGCTTGCGATCCCTCGCCGGGCACGTCGGATTGTCGGCTCGCTTCTGTCGTGAAACAGATTTGGAGTATTGGACGCATTGCACGATTCCACCCCGCCCATCCCAAGCGACATGGCCAATCCGTCGAAGTCGATGATCGAGCAGATTGTTGCGGTCGATCGCGAATTGTTGCGATGTCCGAATTGCGATTACGTTATCCATGAAGACGGTCAGGACCGCTGCTCGGAATGTGGCAGCGAGATCGACATGGATGCCCTTTGTTGGCACGTGATCGAGAATAACCGTGAGCGATTCAAGTACCTTTGGTACACGCACGTCGCGAAGTTGCCGATCGAAGCGATCTGCTGCGTCAAGTGCGGTTATCGTCTGGTCGGGCAGACTACGAACCGGTGCCCGGAATGCGGGGTGAGCTTTGATTGGGAGGATGTCACCGATGCCGCGATCAGCAAAGCCAGCAACCTGTTCGAATATCGCTGGATTGCCGATCCGCTGAAGTCGATTGCCGTCACTTTCTGGTTGGGTGCGACCAGCCCGTTTCGACTTTGGCGCACCTATTCGCGCAGCGATACCCCCAGGGTCATTCCCCTCTTGATCCTGGTCATGGTTCAATGGTTGTTGTTTGCCCGCGGCTGGCATGCCGTCGCGCTTGGCGTTGATCCGCTGATGAACAAAATCGCGCAGTGGATGGCCGATCCGGACACCGTTCGATTTCGGTTCACGTATGGCGCTCGTTATGAGAACTCAGACCTCATTGATTACGCCACGTGGTCGGTCGCAACGTTCTTAACGCTCATACTCTTCGTACAATCCAACCGGGAATACAAAGCCAGTTGGCGACAGGTGCTTCGCGTGTTTGCGCATGCCACGATTTTCGCGAGTCTGTGCACGGCTGTCTGGTGCGTGCTGGAAGGGGTGTTGGATTCGTCGCTTTATTACTGGCCTTGGCGAAGAAACGCGCGCTCCGGAGCGCCGTCGATTGCGTACGCATATTACGCCGGTTTGGGAACAATCATGTTGTGGTTGGCGTTGGGGTCGGTCTGGGCGATGCTTTGGATTGGATATAAGAAGTATCTGCGCATTCCGCATGGGTGGGCGATCGCCGGGGTCGCGTTGTTTGTCGGCCACCTTGTCACGCAGTGCGTGCATACGATCACGTCGTGGGAATACTAAGGTAGGGTGGGCCGTGCCCACCACAATTACTTAACGACCTGGTATGCACGGCCCACCCTACAAGATGTTTGTTTCTTCAAACGCGAACTACAGCGTGCCGCGCTTGCGCTGTTCTTCTTCGATCGACACAAAGAGTGCTTTGAAGTTGCCCACGCCGAAACCGCGCGAGCCTTTTCGCTGGATGATCTCGTAAAACAACGTCGGTCGATCTTCCACCGGCTTGGTGAAGATCTGGAGCAGGTATCCATCCTCGTCGCGGTCGACCAGAATGCCCCACTTGCGCAGTTCGTCGATGTCTTCCTGGATTTCGCCGACGCGGCTGATGAGCTGTTCGTAATAAGTGTCGGGCACATACAGGAATTCGATACCGGCGCTTTGAAGCCGCTTCACCGTCGCGATGATGTCGCCGGTGGACATGGCCACATGCTGCACACCGGGCCCTTGGTAGAAATCGAGGTATTCGTCGATCTGCGATTTCTTGCGACCTTCGGCTGGCTCATTGATGGGGAACTTGATCAGCCCGTTATCGCTTTGCATCACTTTGGACATGAGGGCCGTGTATTCGGTGCTGATGTCGTCATCCGTGAAATGCGCGAGCTGGGTGAACCCGAGGACGCGGGCGTAGAAGTCGGCCCAATAGCGCATCGCCCCCAGTTCGACGTTGCCGACCACGTGATCGACGGCAAGCAGGCCGGCTGACTCGGTCTTGGGCGATTCCATCGGCACATATTTGGGCGCGAAGATGCCTTTGTAGTCCGATCTGTCGATGAACGTGTGCACCGTGTCGCCGTACGTCTTGATCGCGGCGAAGCGCAATTCGCCAAAACTGTCCTGCCATGTGGTCAGCGGTTTGACGACGGTGGCGCCGTTGGCTTTCACCGCGTTGATGGTTGCTTCGACATCGTTGACGCGAAACGCCACCGAATGAACACCGTCGCCATGCAGTGCACAGTGTCGCGCCACGGGGCAATCCGGCGACAATGCCGACGTCAGCAGGAATCGAATCTTGCCCTGTTCGACGAGATAGCTTGATTGTCCGCGACGTCCGGTGGTCAAGCCGCTGTGCGCGATGATGTTGAATCCAAACATCGTGCGATAGAAGTGGGCGGCTTGAAACGCATTGCCCACGAAAAATTCGATGTGATCAATCGCCTGCAACGGAACATGTTCTGTCGCCATGCCACTTTCTCCTCAACGATCGTACGTCTTGACCTTAATCGCCGGAATGAATTCGACAGGAAAGCAGTGGGCCCCTCGACTCAAACCGGCGGAGTTTTCGAAACCACTCGTTGGTGCGGAGACTCACTATACGCTCCCCGGCGAAAGCAAACAAGTCGCGCAGAAACCAACGTTATTGGAGCAATGAAGTGCCTGTTGTCGCGAGGTGACGCGACGCAGAAAACCGCATTCGCGAATTAAGTCCCAGCCGCATCACTACCGCGATGGCGCCACCAGAGGAAGGTCATCAGAAGCGTGCCGAGAATCGCCCAGGGCAGCATGGACGCAAACCAGACGGTTGCGTTCATTTTGGTTCCGGCGTCGGTGATCTCGGCGTAGTGGTCGAGCAGTTTGCCAAGCCCCAGACCGGCCAACCCGGCGCCGAAATACTGGAACGAATCAATCACGCCCGACGAGAATCCAGCCATCTTACGACCGCCGAGGTCCATGGCGGCGGCAGTTCCGAGAAGTGAATGTGTTGCATTGCACCCCACGTGGATCCCCAACAGAACGACTGCAGAAAGCAGTGCGGTTGAGGATAGATCTCCGTGGGCCATCATCATCGCGACAACAATGCTCACTGCCTGCATCAAGTACAGCAAGGCCGCCACCGGTGCGCGTTTTCCGCCGAACATCTTGTCGGAAACGATGCCAGAAGCCAGCGAGCCGGCCGACGCCAACCAGGGAATGAACCAGGTACCCATCCAGTAGTAGAGTCGCGTGCTCTTATCCATCGACCAGACTTCGTCGAAGTACACGACCCACCATGCCGAGATCGCCGTTCGCACAAAACCGGTGCAGAAGTACGCGCCGGCGACGATCCACACGATCCAGTTGGAGGCGATCTTCTTGAAGACGTCCCAGACGTGAATCGTCTCGTGGGGGTCGTCTCCTTCATCTTCGTCATCGTGAATGATGCGATAGCCCGCTTCCTCGGGGTGGTTCTTCACGAGGACGTTCATCAAAGACACGATCACGATGACGGCAGTTGGGGGGATAATGAAGATGTACCGCCAATCCATCGCCGCGATCTTGATCTCGAAGAAGATGAGTGGAATGATCGCGCCTGCCGTCAGCACACTACCCAAGTAGTACGCGGCGCTTTGGCCGAGATTGATCATGATTCCAAAAATGCCTGCGAACGTGCCTCGTTCGCGCCGGCGGAACCATGCCGTATTAATTTTGATCATTCCCGGGGCGCCAAACGCCTGGATGTAGCCATCAAGCAACCGAATGATCAAGAGCGTTAAGAACATGGCGGACAGGTCGCTCCACGCGACCCATCCGAATGAGACGTTCAGGACGGCAGTGCCAACCGCGCCGATGGTCATGGCCCGTTTGCCGCCGAGGCGGTCCGTGAACAATCCGTTTACGAATTGCCCAACGGCATAAGCCCAGTTTCGTGCGGCATCGATGGCGCCGTATTGGGAGTTGGTGAATCCGAGTTCACTTTTTAACTCGGGCGCCACGATGCCAAGGTTGTAGCGGCAGAGATAATACGATGCGTACGTCAAACCCAAGAAGAACCAGTTGCGCACGCGCCGCATGCGAAATCCGGGCGGATGCTCATAAATCAACGGTTCTTTGGACTTGGATTGCACCATGGATAATTAGATGTAAGACAGGAACTTCTGCGCCGGAATCGGCTCGTATCAAATCATGCTGCACGGACACTACGGCGCTGCCGTCTCAGTCGGTGCAACACGGAAAGTTGCAACGTTTTAGAAAAGGGCGAATTCGCCCCAAGGCAATCCAGAATTCTAATCCGCTGCGCAGGCGATGTAAACCATGCTGAGAAGCGAAGCTGCGTTCAAATGATGATTTTCGTCAACGTCGCCCCAAATCCAACATGCCCCCTAAAACCACGCAGAAAAAACACGTTTTTAACGTTCGCCCCATTGCAACGCACAGATGCTTTCGGTACAAACCCCGCGCCCCAAGGGGCGCCTGTGAGCTGCCCCCAATGGCGATATTGTTGACCTGAATCACGGAGGTGCCAAGTGTCGAAGTTCGTTGACGCGTTTCGCCATTCTCCATTCCAACCGCTCAAAGAACAACTCGACGCCGTCATGCGCTGCGTCTCGTTGGTCCGGCCACTATTTGAAGCCGTCAAGGATGGAGCGACCGACACGCTCGAAGGTATTACCAAGGACATCTTCAAAGCCGAACACGAAGCCGACATCATCAAGGATGAAATCCGGCAGACGATTCCCAAGACATTCTATTTGCCCGTGTTTCGCGGCGACCTGCTCGGCCACGTCAAGTTGCAGGACGATATGGCCGACGCGGCTGAGGATGTCGCGTTCCTTCTGACGGTTAAGAAGCTCGCGCTGCCGACGGCGATCAGCGATCAGACCATGGATTACGTTGATTCGATCCTGAATGTCTGCACGCTCGCGCAGGGGCTCAATGACCCGCTCGAGGAAGCTGTCCATCAGGGATTCCCCCACGACAAAGTTGAGCATGTGCTCACGCTCGTCGCCAAAGTCGAGCGGGCCGAATGGGAATCCGATCGAAAGCAATACAAGCTGTCACAGGCGCTGTTCGCGCTTGAAAATGAGGTTTCGTGTCTGGACATCATGCTCTGGTTTAAGGTCTTCGGAGAACTTGGCCAACTCGCCAACTCCGCAGAGAGCCTAGCCGACCGTGTGCGAAGAATGCTGACGTCAAGGTAACCACCGCCAAACCACCGACCGCATGCCTTGTTTGTGCGGCAAAGATCGCGGAGTCGACGCCATCAACAACACGCCACCCAAAGGATTCCTTGTCCGGGCCAAGGACGCCGTCCCTTCCTGGTGGTACGGTGCGGTTTTCTTCGCCGTGCTCACCCTCTTTTTCGGCCAAAAATTTTCACTTGCCGGTATCCTCATCTTTTCGATTTGCATGCTCATTTGGGATACCGTCGAGGTTGGGCGTAACGATGCGGCCAACCTGATCAACGCTGTTTATGGCGCGCGTCTGATGACCCGCAAACGGGCTGTCATCCTCGCGGGCATCGCCGTCATCGTCGGGGCGTCTTTATCCGGAGGCGTGATTGAGACTGCCCGCAAAGGCATTTTTGACCCAACCAAGATTTCGCTCGAACAAGCCGCGGCAATTTATATCTCTGTTTACTTGGTCGACACCGTCCTTCTTTACGGTTATTCCGCGTTCGGTATGCCGGTGAGCACAACCGCGTGCCTCGTGTTTGAACTTATCGGCGCCGCGCTGGCGATGGCGTTTATCTCCAACACCGACAACCTCGTGAACTGGCCGAAAGCGGGCAGCGTCGTGCTGGCGATCATCGTGTCGATTTTCTTGTCGGGGTTCTCGGCGTTCCTTGTGCAGCGCCTTGTTCGAGGTGTGATCGGCCAACGAACCGAAGACCTGCGCACGATGAAAATCCACGGCGCGTGGATTGGCGGCGGTATCGCCAGCGGGATGGTTTTCTTCATGATCATCAAGGGCATGAAGAAGGTTCCAGGCATCAACGCCATCCACGAACTGATTCACAATACACCGTTGGGCGCGACGTTCTGGGTGTTTGGCCTTTGGTTCATTTTCGCGGGAATCATCTCGGCGCTGCTGATGCGCTTTGGAAAACGGGCGGCTGTCAAAGTCTTCCCGGTGTTGGCTGTCTGTGGCATGCTTTCGATGGCGTTTGCTTTCGGACAAAACGATCTGGCCAACTGCGCTTCGCCGGGGCTGGCGACGATCAGCATTATCGAAAACTGGGACGAGGGCATCAAGGTTGCGACCGGCGCAAAGATCGATCGCTGGCAACTGTTCGTTTGCGGCATCCTGCTGTTTATGGGTATGCGTACCAAGAACGCCACGCGCGTCACCAAGGCCGCCGTCAACATGGGCAGCCATGCCGATCGCGTCCGCCTGTATGCGCCCGGCTGGTGTTTGACCATTGGTGAATGGCTCGCGCGCAGGCCCAATCGCGAAGAGTCGCTCGTTGCTCCGATGGCTCCAACGCGGCAAGCCAATCGTCAACATTATGACGCGCTTCGCGCGACTGTGATGATGGGGGTGTCGGCCAGCGTCATCGCCATCGCCTCAAGCTTCAAGATGCCCGTGTCCACCACCTACGTCACCTTCGCCGCACTCGTCGGCACCGGTATGGGCGATCGCATCTTCCAGAAGGGGGATGCCGGTCTCAAAATCGCCCGCTCGATCTGGGTGGTTTTCAGTTGGTTCTTTGCCGCTCTCATCGCCGCTGCGTTCACCGCAGTCGTCTGTACGGCCGTGCACTATTTCGGCATTTTCGGGCTGGTCGGGGTCCTGGGCATCAACCTCGCCCTCCGCCAGGAATTCAAACGCCGAGGCGACGAACAGTCCCGCCGCACCCGCGAAGAAATGCTCGAACGAGCCTACCCAGAGCGCTACGCCACCGAAGAAGACTAGTAGGCCGTTCGAGTGCAGGGTGTCCCGCCCTTCCAGGGTGGGGGACGGAAAAAAACTGCGCCCGCAAAACGCACCATATCGCTGTCATTGCCACAGAACCGCACCGCCGTCATTCCCGCGAAAGTGGGAATCCAGAATCAATCGGTCACGCGTCGTTGGCCATGCAATCCAACAGGGGGCGATAGATATTCCTGGAATGGTAGGACTTGCTTAGGATTACACCTACCCCTGGATTCCCGCATGCGCGGGAATGACGACAACACCAAACCACCAACCAAACCTTGCATTATCCCTCAGCCACGATTCCAATGGTCCCCATGGACGCCCCGAAGAAGAAAGAGCGCTTGTGGGATTTCGACCGCGTGTTTCGTCTGCTTTTGACGATCGCCACGCTCGTCGCGTTCTTCGGCTTGGTTCGTTATCTCTCTGACGTCCTGATTCCATTTGCCATCGCGCTGTTGTTGGCCTACCTGCTCAATCCCATTGTCAACGCGCTTGAGTCGCGCCTGAACCGGCGCACGCCGGCCGTCTTCATTACCGTCATCGGTTGCGGCATCGTCACGTTTGCGCTGACTTCCGTCCTCGTCTACATCGGCGGTAAAGAGATCGCATCGATGCGCAACCTCCTGCAGGAATTCGTTCAATCACCAAGCATGCCTGAGGTCGAAGGCGTGGGACAGGCTTTCAACGAGTTCGTCGAAGAACAGGAAAATCCTGTCGTCAAAAGCCTACTGCAGGAACTACAAGCCAAACTGGCCACCGAAGATGTCGAAGGTTTGGAAGTCACGACGATCATCCAGAAGATTGTTCACTACGTCGCCCCGGGATTGGTCAATGTTGTTACCGGTACGCTGAGTTTCTTGTTGGGACTGACGGGCGTCGTCGTTGTTCTGTTGTACCTGGTGTTCCTGTTGATCGACTACCGGCTGATGGCCAACAGTTGGAAGTCTTTTCTACCGCCCAAGTACCGCGAAGACATCGTCGGGTTTGTCGATGAGTTTGGCCTCGCGATGAGCCGCTACTTCCGCGGCCAATTCATCATCGCGTTCACCGTCGGCATCCTTTTCGCGATCGGTTTCAAAATCTTGGGGCTGAGGATGGCCATCCTTCTTGGCTTGGGTGTCGGTATGCTCAACATGGTGCCGTACTTGCAGACGGTCGGACTCATTCCGGCCCTTCTGCTTGGATTGGTTCGCGACCTTGAAGCCAATCGGGCATTGTGGATTTCCGCAGTCGCAATTCTTGGGATCTTCGCCGTCTGCCAATTGATTCAAGACGCGCTGCTGACGCCGAAGATCATGGGCAAGTCGGTTGGCCTCCGCCCGGTCACGCTGCTGCTCGGTATTTTTATCTGGGGCAAACTACTGGGTTTTCTTGGGCTTGTGTTGGCCATCCCATTCACGTGCCTTGGTGTGGCGTACTACAAGCGATTCGTCCTCGGCGACAAGAATGCCCAAGCCGTTCAGCCCGAATAGCCCAAACCAATGTCGGGTGAAGACCTGACTTATTCCCCCAAGACAACCCGCGCAAGCCATTCTTTGCCAATCACGCATGGTGACGCAGCAAGGGGCGTTCGTTTTTTTGCGCGCAACCGTGTAAGAATTCGCCCGCAAGTCCTACTTAAGCAATGGGGCGTGCCGATGGGTGTAGCACGGCATGCATTCGGGCCGAACTGCGTCAACCGCAGCACTGCCCAGCCCTTCTTTTTGATTCGATACATCTAGTAGATCGCGCGCAGCAGCATCAACATTCAAGGCAACATACACGCCACCGATGCATGCGCGCCAACATGTTCTCTCAGAAGTATCCATTGGTTTTGTATCTGAATGGACCGCTCTGTCTTTGCTGGGGCAGTCCCGTTCGTGGTCACTTTGAAAGGACTTTGCAATGCCCGGTCGACACATCACCAACTTGATCGCAACGACCGTAACAATCGTGTTGTCCGCCTCGGGTCTTGCGCGGGCAGCCGCCATGTCTACCGAAGCCACGTTGTCTGTTTTTTCCATCAATGAATCCAATGGAATCGATTTTTCGACTTACAAGAGAGACTACTACGATTTGGGGAGAGTTCACCAAAAACTTGGGATGCTTCGAGAGGCGGCATGGGCATATGCGATAGACCATGAATTATTCTTTCCAGACTTAGCAAGCGACCTTTTTGCCGGGGGGTACGTCACAGATCCATTGCTGTTCTACAACGATGGCGATTCCGATCAGGCGCCGACATTCATCGACAACGATATTCCCAATGGGGCCAACAGTGCGCTGATCAGCTACGAATTTCCAGGTGCCGGGTTGCTGGCGGGGTTCCCAACGCCGATCGACGCGGTGCTGTTTCGGGACAACTCGGCCAGCAACAATGCCGGCTTGGGGAAGTTCTCTTTTGCGCGGTTTGGGTTTGACATTGATTTCGAACCGGCCGACCCACGCACGTTCTCGCAGATATCAACAGTTGTTACAGAATTTACGCCCGCGACACTCGGTGGACAGCCGTATTTCTTCAATAACCCACCAGATACACAGCTTGAATCGATCTCTGGGC